>JBGPYK010000010.1:0-17180 GCA_041493245.1 Methylomirabilia bacterium
AGCGCAGCGCAAACGAAGGAGCGCGGCATGCGGGAGTTCGCGGCCCTGCAGGGCTCCCCCTTCTTCGACCTGTGGGCGGCCGCCGCGATCGACGAGATCCTCAGCGCGCTGCACGAGAAGCTGGTGCTCTTCGATCAGCGGCCGGGCTATTTCCGGGAGACTGCCAACGATCAGGTCATGGAGAAGGTGGACGCGGAAGGCAGTGTGATCGGCTTCTCGGTCCTGAAGGTGAGCGGCATCGGAGCGAAGGCCATCGAGGTCGAACTCTAGGCATGGGCTAGACTGCGGATCATCGGCTGGTCCGGCCAGGGGTCGATGCTGCCGCGGGACGAGGTCGAGCGCACGATGCGGCGATTCGCCGATCAGGTCATGCCAAAGCTCGCGTCTGGCTGAGGTCGCGCACCGGTCGACAGGAGCCTGGGTGCCATGAAAGAGCGCTTCGTCGACATCGAGACGCCTTCAGGCCGCATGGAGACGTTCGTGACGCATCCCGAACAGGACGGACCATTCCCCGCCGTGATCATCTACATGGACATCTGGGGGGTGCGCGACGAGCTGTTCGAGATCGCGCGCCGCGTGGGCACCGTCGGCTACTACTGCATGGTGCCGGATTTCTATTATCGGCAGGGCAAGGTGCGCCACGAGTTCCGCAACGAGCAGAACCGAATGATCTCGCTGCACGCGCTCGACGACGAGCGAAAGCAGCGGGTGACCGCGCCGGGCCGTCGGCTGTCCAATCAGATGGTCGTCGACGACACCGGTGCGATCCTCGAGTTCCTCCGGCGAGGCGAGCCGGTGCGCCCGGGCGGGATCGGCGCGATCGGCTACTGCATGGGCGGGCGGCACGTGCTGTGCGTAGCCGGCCAGTATCCGGAGCACGTCAGGGCGTCGGCGAGTCTGCACGGCACGCACCTCATCAGCGACGCGCCCGACTCCCCGCATCTCCTGGCCAAGCATTTCCGAGGCGAGCTCTATTGCGGCTTCGCGGAAACCGATCCCTACGCGCCGCTATCGATGGTGAGGGAGCTCGAGGCGCTGGTGCGTCCGTGCCCGGTCACGTATCGCCATGAGATCCACCAAGGCGCCGTGCACGGCTACGCGTTACCCAACCGCGACATCTTCGACCCCCACGCCGCGGCCCGCGACTGGGAAATGATCTTCGCGATGTTCCACCGGCAGATTCCGGCCTACAAAGGCGTGGCGTAAGCGACACAGGGAAATTTCAAAAACCGCGGGCGCTCCCGCGCGCGCGGAGGTCGGCGACCAGGAGGCCGACGGCGACCACCACCACGGCCGCGGCGCTCAGCGCCAGCGACCACTCGACGCCGATCACGGCGCCCATGATGCCGACCGTCACGCCGCTCCCCGCCCGGAGTCCGAGCATCGAGGTGTTGAAGAGTCCCACCACGCGGCCACGGAGCCGGGGCGGCGCCAGGAGTTGAACGAGTGTCTGGGCCATCGACGTGAAGGCGATATTGAAGATGCCGGCCAGCACCAGGAGCGTCACCGCCGCCGCGTAGCCGTGGGCGACGGGGAAGATCGCCATCACCGCGCCCCAGATCGCCGCACACACGATGGCCGCCCGCGCGCCCCCCTGGAAGACGGTAAAGCTTTCGAGAAGCAGCGCGCCGATCACCGCGCCGGCCGCGTTGGCGCCGAATAGCACGCTGTACCAGACGTCGGCGTCCTCGGACCCGTGATGGTGCGCGAACTCCGGCATCTGCGCCTGGAAGGCGGTGCCGACGAACAGCGACGTCGCTCCGGCCAGCACGATCATCCGGATGATCCGCGGCTCGGACCGGACCTCGGACAGGAGCTGGCGCGTCTGCGCGAGACTGAAGCGCGGCGCCTGCCGCGGCTCCGCGCCCCCACTCAGGTGCCCCGTGTACGGCAGGCGGAAGAGGAAGAAGATGAGCGGCAGGTACAGGACCACGTTGACGAGGAGCGCCACGCCCGGACCCAGCACGAGCATGAGACCGCCCCCCACGGCGGGCCCGACCAGAAATGAGAAATAACGGCTGATCGCGTTGAGACGGATCGCGCTCTGGAGATGCTCGGCGCCGACGATATCGTGCACGATGAGCTGGAACGGCGGCGACCCGATCACGCCCGCGACCCCGTGGATCGCGAGGATCACGCTCGCGTGCCAGGCGCGCAGGTTTCCCGTCAGGAAGAGGATGGCCCAGGCGGCCGACGCGAGCATCAAGAACCCCTGGGCGACCTGGATGAGCTTGCGGCAGTCGAAGCGGTCCGCGAGGGCGCCCGCGTAGACCGAGAAAAACAAATACGGAGCCCAGTGGCCGATGACGGCGAACCCGGCGAGGGTCGGCGAGTGGAAGGACTGGAAGATGACCCAGTAGCTGACCACGTGCTCGACGCTCTCGGCCGTCATGCCGATGAGCGCCAGAAAGAAGTAGCGGCGGTAGTCGCGGTGGTGCAGCGCCCCGAACTTCGTCGTGACCGAGGGCGCTACGGCAGGCCGGTTCACTCGCTCGTCACATCGTGAGGACGATCTTGCCGGTCTGCGCATCGCTCAGCATGTACGTGTGCGCATCGGCCAGCCGTTCGAACGGGAACGTGCGGTCGAGCACGGGCTTGAGCGCGCCCTTCGTCACCGCCTCCAGCAGATGCGCGGCGAACCGCTCGCTGCACACCAGGGATTCCTCGGGCGTGCGCGTGCGGAAGGTGACGCCGATGATGCGCGCGCGCTTTCGCGCGATCTCGTCCAGATCACAATCGCCGACCCGGGCCGCGTTGCGGCCGACACTCACCAGCCGTCCCTTGAGGGCGAGCGCGCGAATGTTGTCGGCGAGCATCGGCCCGCCGACGTGGTCGATGATGACGTCGACGCCGCGCCCGGCCGTCGCGCGCAGCACCGCGTCCACCCAGCCGGCCTCGCGCGTGTCGACGACCTCGTGCGCGCCGAGCCCGCGCAGCGCGGCGGCCTTGGCCGGTGACCGCGTGGTCGCCAGGACGGGGTTCGCGCCGACGTGGCGCGCGATCTGGATCGCCGCGGTGCCGACGCCCGATGGTGCCGCGGTCACCATGACGGACTCGCCCGACGTGACGGCGGCATTGGTCACCAGCGCGTCGTGCGCGGTGACGAAGACGTTGGGAATGGCCGCGGCCTCGGCCCACGGCATGCCGTCAGGAACCCGCATGAGGGCCCGCTGGGGCGCGACGACGTAGGCGGCATAGCTCCCGGCCGAGCGGCCCATGACGCGATCCCCCGTCTTCCAGCCGCTCACCCCGTCGCCAAGCGCGGCGATCTCTCCCGCGAACTCGCCACCGGACCGCGCGGGGTTGGCCGGCGGGCCCGCCGACCGTAACTGCGCGCCTCTGATCAGCTCACCGCGGTTCGTGCCGGCCGCCCGTACGGCCACGACCACCTGGCCGGCACCAGGAGCTGGCACGGGGGCGTCACGCAACTCGAATACCGCGCCTTCAGGGCCGGGAACCGTGAACCATGCTTTCATCGTCTGGGCCATCGCGAAAGTCTCCTTCATCGAGGGTGCGGAGCGATGCCGCGTCTTGCGCGCGGCCCCGTGCCTCTTACGCTTTCGCCTCCTCGCGGTAAAGATCGAGCGCCTTCATCACCGGCGCATCGGTGAAGCTGAACAGGAAGGCGGGACGGGTGCCGCTATTGACGTGCTCGTGGAAGGTCCAGGTCGGCACCGTGAACACGTCCTTGTCCTCCCAGTCCAGCCGCCGGCCACCGACCACCGAGTAACCGGAGCCCTCGATCACGTGGTAATTCGTGCAGCAGACGTGCCGGTGCGCCTGGGTCTGCTCCCCGGGGCGCAGCACCTGGATGTAGCACGCGATGGTCGGCATGGCGGGTCCGCCGGTCAGCGGGTTCGTGTATTCGAGGATGACGCCGTCGAACGGGCTGCCGGAGTGCTCGGTGGCCAGCCGTTCCAGAGCGGCACGCGCCTGGGACATGGGGTAGTGCCACAGCGGCGAGTACCGCGCAGAGGGAGCCGCTTCCCACGCCGGCCGCAGGCCCCCGTCACCGTATTTCGCGAAGGACGGGCCGACGCCCTCGCCGGCGGTCTGGGTTTCCTTGTAGTACTCCTCGTAGAACCCGGCCTCCAGCATCCGCACCAACGGGGTGTCCAGGCCATCGAGCCAGATCATCGGCGCATCCGTGTCGTTCGCATGGTCGTGCCACGTCCAATTGGGGGTCAGCACGAGATCCCCCGGAGCCATGGGAATGCGGTCGCCGTTCACGACCGTGTAACCGCCCTTGCCCTCGATGATCAGGCGCAGCGCCGAGGCGGAATGGCGATGGGCGCGGGCGATCTCGCCGGGCATCACGATCTGAATGTTGGCGACCATGGTGTTGCTCGCCGACACGCCCGGCAGCTCGGGGTTGGTCAGGCGGAGCACCCGTCGTTCGGCCTGCTCGGTGCCCACGAGCTGGGCGGCTCGCATCGCCTGGGGACGCAGGTCGCGCCAGTGCCACACGTACGGGGCGGCCTTGCTCTTGGGCTCGAGGCTGATACCGCCGCCGATCCACGCGGGCGTCACGTGTTGCAATCGGAGCTGCTCGTAGTAGTCCTGCAACTCCTCTTCTGAAGACTTGATGTCCGAGAGTTTCAGCATTGGGAGCAGATTACGCGGGCACAGGCGATGCCGGAGTGAGCTGATACAGCGGCATGCGGGCTTTGATCTGCTCGTCCCAGCCCCGGGCTCGCACGTCGATCATCAGTCCATCAGGGCCTTTGTACTTTCCGTTGACTTTGCTGCTGCCGGGGCACTCGGCGCAACCGGCGGTCTCGAGCGTGGCCCGCGCCTCCTCGAGGTCATTCACGTAGAAGCCGATGTGATGGATGCCCTTGACGGTGGACGGGCCTTCGCCCAGGTTGGGCGTGTCGTCGCCGCCGTACTTGAGAATGGCGAAATAGATGTAGCCGTCGCTCAGCCAGACACCGTCGGCCCCGGTGTCGGCGGGCTCGCGACGTAGCTCCGCCAGACCGAAGACATTCTTGTAGAACTCGGCGGTCTTCGCCGGATCGTCGGTCGACAACGCGATGTGTTTGATCCGTGCCATCCCTCGTTCCTTTCCTGTGCGTGTATGGCCACGCTGCTCGGCCGTTCGCGTCCGTGGGTCCTCGCCTGGGCCCAGTTTCTCGCACACGCTGCGTGGGCCGTCAAGCGTGCCGGCCCCACCCGCAAGTTCCCGCCCGACCTGCACTTGCTGGAGACGATCGCCATCCAGGGACAGGAGCTGGTCATCGCGAGGGCCGGCGGCTGACCGGAAGCATACGGCGAAGCTGCCCGAGCGCGCCGTGGGCTCGGCGGCCCAGCAGGGTGATCGCCACTGCGCGGGTCCCGAAGCGCAGCCAGAGCGCCCAGGGCGCCCACCACATCGCTCGGCACAGCCGCCAGGCCAGCGCCCGGTCTCCGCTCACGACGGCCGCGCGCACCCGCATCAGCTGCGTCCGGGACAGCGCCGTGAGGCGGCCGTCGAGCCAGGCGCGATGGGCGGCGGGACCCAGGCGCTCCCGGATGACGGCGCCCCACTTCTCGTCGAGCCGCCGCGCGCCGAGGGCCCGGGCCCGGTGATCCCGGGTGATCTGCGGTCCGTGGTCACGATGCTTGACCACCAGGACCGCGTCCACGGCGGCGAATCGATAGCCCGCCTGGGCCAGCCGCAGCCACAGGTCGTAGTCCTCAAAGCTGGGCAGCGCCTCGTCGAAGCCGCCGACGGCTGCCAGCGCCGTCCGCCGGACCATCACCAGCGAGCTCGGCGGCGTCCAGCCCCCGCCGAGCAGGGCCTCGAACACCAGGCCCTCGTGGAGCGGGCCCCGATGCGGCCAGGCCCGCCCCGTCACGTGATCCTCGATGAGCCGGACGCAGTACACGACGTCCGCGGCGCGGCCCTCGCCCGCGACGCGCGCGAGCTGCATCTCGAGCTTCGCCGGCCGCCACTCGTCGTCGCTGTCGAGAAACGCCACCCACTCGCCCCGGGCGACCTCGATACCGGCGTTCCGGGCCCGCGACACGCCGGAGCGCCCGGCCAGCCGGATCAGCCGCACGCGCGGGTCCGCGTAGCCCTGGACGATCCCGGCCGTCGCGTCGGTGGACCCGTCGTCGACGACCACGATCTCGAGGTCCTGATGGGTCTGGGCGAGCGCGCTGTCGAGCGCCCGCGGGAGCAGGTGCGCGCGGTTGTAGGTGGGGATCACCACGCTCACGACCGGCACGGATGGCTTTACGGGCATCATCGACGCGCGAGGGCCGAAGCGTCCGGATGCCCGGGAAGGCGCATACTGACACCGCCCACGAGAGTCTTCAGAAGACCCGACCCTCCCGCTGGACGCTTCCTGCTGCACAAAGAGTACTCCGGCATCGGGAACAAGGTGTTTTCGTTTCTGCAGGCCCTGGTCTCAAGCTCTCCGGCGATCCGCCTTCCGCATCCGAAGCATCGCGGCGCTCAGCACTTCATTGATCCGCGCGGCCGCCTTGCGGAACAGAGAGGGGTTGGGATCGGTGATCGGGGGCAAGGTCGCCTCGGCGATGACGTAGTCCGCGCCGGTGTCGTGGATCAGCCTGGAGGAGTCGACCACTCGGTCGGTCCAGGATTCGGGGAATTCCCCGTCGGCGTCGCGATACCGGTCGGCGCCCGAGAGAATCCACTGCGCCCAGTTGCCCCGCGACTCGTGCTTGAAGCGCCCGCGGCGCATCGGCCCGCGCCTCGTCGCGAGCCTCAGCTCGATCTGGCGGGGCGACCGGTACTGGTAGTGCTTCATGCGGATCCTGTGCGGATAGGACCTGGTCAACGGATACGGCTGCCCGCCGGAGTCCCATTGGAGGAGCGTCCCGTACTTGAAGAACTTGATCGTCGACCAGTTGTTGAGGTAGTACGTGCACTTCTGGCCGACGGGGACGTCGTCGGCATACAGCTCCGGATTCGCCGCGAACCGGGCGACGTCCCGCTCCGTGAAGTAGTACTGAAAGAACGCCGCCCACACGACGTCGAACCGCTCCGGGACGCCGGCCAGGAAGTCCCGCGGGGAGTCGATGTAGATCTCGTCCGCGTCGAGCCGGCACCACCAGTCGCCCGGTGACGACCGATCTCGATAGTGATGGAAGGGCTTCTGCCTCAGGTCGTCGTGGAACGGCCGGTCCTCGGACGCGAAGGGGATGACCTGTGGCAGCCTCCGGGAGAGATCGCGGACCCGCTCCCACGTCCCGTCGGTGCTGCCATTGTCGTAGACGTAGATGAAATCGGACCATGCCGCGGCGGCGTCCAGGGTCTCGGCGATGATGTCGCGCTCGTTCTTCACCAGGCAGATGCTGTGAATCTTCATCGCCCCGACCTATTATAGGCGGGCGATGCGGCACGAGCGTCCGCTCCTCTCCATCGTCGTGGAAACATGGAACCAGGATCCGGGGCACAACATCGGCCTGCGGCAGAGCCTGGGCGCCCTCGCGCGGCAGACCATTCCCATCGAGCGCTGCGAGGTGCTCATCGTCGTCCCCGAGACATCCGGCGAGTTGGTCGAGGTGGTGCGGGAGGCGCTGCCCGGCGCGAGGGTCCTCGCGCCCGACCGGGCGCTCGGATATGGCCAGATGAAGATGCACGGGGCGTGGGCGGCGGCAGGCGACATCGTCGCGCTCACCGACGCCGACTGCGTCGTGGAGCCCGACTGGGCGGCCGCCGTGCTAGACGGGTTCCGCGACGCGCCCGCGACCGTCGGCGTCCTCCAGGGCTTGACCCGCCACGCGGACGGTCCGGGGTGGCAGGCCGCCACCCTCCTGTACTGCCGGTCGATGTGGTCGCCGGCGCGCCGGGGTCGCAATGTCGTGCTGAACAACTTCGCGATCCGCCGCGCCCTGTTCGAGCGCTTCCCGTTCGCCAACGTCCGCGCGCGGCAGGGCGTGGAGCGGCTCATGGCCCGGGCGATGTCGGCCGGCGGATACGAGATCCGCATCGAGCCCCGGATGCGCGCGACACACTCCTACCGCGGAGGGTTGATGGCGTGGTTCCAGCGAGGGCGCGCCGAGGCGTTCGACCGGCTGGAGACCTTGCGCCTCATCTACCCGCTGATCGAGCCCCCGGAGCAGGTCGCCAGGCTCTGCCGGCTGCGATCGAGGCTCCGCCACCAAACGCGGCGATGCCTCGACGTCATGCGAGACCTGATCCGGTGTCGTCACGAGCTCGGCGTCGGCCCGGGCGCCTTCCTGATGTCCGGGCTGGCCGCGGTGACGATCTGGGCCGGCGCCTGCGTGGGGGCGTGGCAGGCGAGCCGCGGCGGCCCGCGCCCGCCGACGGCGTTCTGACGCCCGTCACGGGGCCGCGCGCAGGCGCCGCCACGCGCGAGCGAGCCCGCGATAGGGGGGCCAGCCCAGTAGGACGAGGCCGACGGCGCGCGCGTAGAACGCCACGGGGAACCCGCCCGCCCGGAGCATCGCGCGACAGTGCTGGCGGGCGAGACGGCGCTCGCCCTGGGCCGCGGCCTCGCGGACCTGCATCAGGTAGCTCTGGGCGATGACGACGCGCCGGAGCGCGATCCACCGCGCATGGTGTCGCTCGCCGAACTGCCGGACGATCGTCGCCCGCCATTTCTTGTCGAGGATGGCCAGTCCTTGCTCCTTCACGCCCGGGTCGGCGGACATCTGCAGGACGAGGTGCGCGTGCTTCACGGCCAGGGCCTCGGGAACGCCGCCGAACAGATACCCGGCCGCGGCCAGGCGAAGCCAGAGGTCATAGTCCTGGGATCCGGGCAGCACCGGGTCGAACCCGCCGACCCTGGTCAGCGCCTCGCGGCTGACCATCACCTGCGAGGTCGACACCTCCCAGCCGCTCAGGAGCGCCGCGAAGACATTGCCCTCGAGGAGCGGGGTCGGCACGGGGAACTGGCGCCCGGTCAGGTGATCGAACGCGATCCGCCGGCAATACACCACACTGAGCCCCAGCCCATCGAACGCCTCCAGGCGGGCCAGCTGCCGCTCGAGCTTCTGCGGCCGCCACTCGTCGTCACTGTCGAGAAAGGCCACCCAGTCCCCCCGGGCCGCCTCGATCCCGAGGTTGCGGGCCCGGCTGCCGCCGCCGCGCTCCGGCACGCGCAGCACCCGGACGCCGTCCCCGGCGTACCGCTCGAGCCGGCCGGCCGTGTCGTCCGTCGACGCGTCGTCGATGACGACGACCTCGCACGGCCTGGCGGTCTGGGCGAGCGCGGACAGGACCGCCCGCTCAACGATGGCGGCGCGGTTGCGGGTCGGGATGACGACGCTGACGGTGGGGCGGCGACTATCCACCGCGCGTCCCCGACGCTCGGCCGAGCACGTCCCGGTAGACGGCGGCGACCTCGGCCGCGAAGCGGTCCACGCCGAACTCCCGCGCCACGTGCTCCCGGCCACGGCTGCCGAGCTGGGCCGCCTCGGCCGGATCGGCGAGGAGCGCCAGCATCGACCGGGCGAGGGCCCGGGCGTCGGCGGGCGCGACGAGGCGCCCGGTGTCTCCGTCGCGCACGATGCCCGGGACGCCTCCCACGCGGGTCGCGACCACCGGCCGCCCGAGCGCGAGGGCCTCGAGCAGGACATTGCCCTGAGGCTCCCAGAGCGACGCGAGCGCGACGAGATCGGCCGCGGCCATGATCCCGCCGACGTCCCGCTGATGCCCGAGCAGCCGCACCACGCCGTCGAGACCGAGATCGCGGACCAGCTGGTCCAGGCGCGGGCGTAGCGCCCCGTCCCCGACGATCCAGAACCGCGCCGTGGGCATGACGCGGGCGACCTCCGCGGCCGCGTGGATCAGGTACTCGAATCCCTTCTGGCGGTCAAGCCGGCCCACGGAAACGATCACCGGGCCGCCGGCGGGGTCCAGACGCTGTCGCCACTGGGCCGCGCGCTCGCGGGCGCCCTCGGTGAATGTGTCGATGGGGATGCCGTTTCGAACGACGGTGGCCTGATGGCCCGGTACTCCGGCCGCAACCAGCTCCTCCCTGAGGGACTGCGACACGGCCATCACGTGGGCGGCGCGGCGGAGGAACCACAGGTCGACCCGCCGGTAGAGGTGGATGCGCTTCAGCGAGAAGTCGTACCCGTGGGCGGTCGCGATCCACGGGACCCGGGCGCGGCGCGTCGCGACATACCCCATGAAGTCCGACTTGTGATCGTGGGTCGCGAGCAGGTCGAACCCTCCGCAAGCCAGCTCCTCGCCGAGACGCCCGATGTCCGTCCACGGCAGCTTCGCCCGGTCCGCCCACGACTCCACCGCGAGGCCCCGCCGTTGCGCCTCCTCGGCCAGCCAGTCCACGTCCGGGCGCCCGGGGCGCTCCCGGCAGTACGCGATGATCTTGATCGCGACGCCGATCTTCCGCAGGGCCACGCCCAGCCGGACCAGACCTTGCTCCGGACCGGCAAACCCGCTGGACGCGCGAAGATGAAGCACTCGCACCGGGCTCTAGCCTCCTCGGCCCTCGCGGCCGGACGGGCTCACCGGGGACGAGCCCCGCCGCTCGACGACACGTCCGCGCTCCAGGAAAACGACGCGGTCGGCGGCGGCCAGCGCCCGCGGGCGATGGGAGACCAGGAGGATGGCGCGTCCCGGCGCCAGCGCACGGAGCTGCCCGAGCAGTTCCCGCTCGGCCCGCTCGTCCAGATGCGCGCTCGGCTCGTCGAGGAGCCAGAGCAACGCCTGGCGCGCCTGGGCCCGGGCCAGGACCACCCGCTGCCACTGGCCGCTCGACAGGTCCTGCTCGCCGAAGAGCTGGCCCAAGGTCGTCAGGTACCCTCGCGGCAGCCCCTTTAGCAAATCGTCGACGCCGGCGCGCGCGGCCACGCGCTCGACGGCCTCCGGCGCATCGCCGAGCGCGGCCCAGTCGCCGAATGCGATATTGTCCCGGGCGGTGGCCTCGAACCGCGGGCTGTCCTGCGAGACGGCGGACAGCCGCTGTCGGTGCGCCTCGAAGGGCAGCTCCCGCAGGTCCTGACCGTCCACAAGGATTCGCCCCCGGTCCGGTTGGTAGAGGCCGGCGAGGAGCTTGATCAGCGTCGTCTTGCCGGCGCCGTTCGGCCCGGCCAAGGCCACGATCTCGCCGGGTGCGATGCGCAGGCTCACCCCGGCGAGGGCCGGTTGCGACGCCCCGGGATAGGTGAGCCAGACGTCCTCGACCTCGACCCCGCCGGTGCGCGGCGCGTCCGGGGTCGCCGGGCGCACCGCCGGCCGGCTCGGCGCGATGCCGAGAAAAGCCCGCACCGCGTCCGCGGTCAGCGCGGCTTCGAGCGCCTGGGTGCAGGCCATGGCCAGCCGGCCCACTGTGCCCCGCAGCCGGGCGCTGACGGCCACGAACACCGCGACGTCGCCGATGGTCAGCCGTCCAGTGACGGCGCGGCTCGTCACCAGGGCCAGGCTCGCGTAGAAGATGGCCGTCGTCAGCACGCCGAAGGCGGCGCTCATCGCGACCTGGTGGCGCGCGTGCAGGCGCTCGGCGTCCTCGATCTCCGCGGTAAGCGCGCGGAAGCGGCCCACGAGGACGGGCGCCAGTCCGAGCAACCGGATCTCGTTCGCCGAGCGCTCGCCCGTCAGCAGGGAGGCGAAGTACATGGCCCAGCGCCGCGTGAGCGCCCGCGCCGGCGCCTCGGCCTGGTGCCGGCGGGTGGCCCGCCACTCCGCGACGAGATAGAAGACGGCGGCGGGGCCGACGAGGGCGAGGGCCACCGGCTCGATGTGGAAGAGCACGGCGACCAGGAGCACGGCCTGCCCCAACTCGGTGACGACGACGATGAAGCCCATCACCAGCCGCGTGAGCTGCCGCGTGGAACCCTCCCGCGCCCGCTCGAGCAGCGTGCGGCAGCCGGGGCCCTCGATCTGTATGGGGCTCAGCTCGGAGGCGTGGGTCAACACCTCGGTGGTCGCCCGCAGCTCGAGGGCCACGCCAAGCCGCCGCTGGACGTAGCCGCCAATGAGCGGAGCGACCACGTCGACCAGCGCGAAGCCCAGCCCGGCCAGTAGCCACGGCAAGAGCGGAATCAGTCGTCCGTGACCGCTCTGGATCTCCGCCAGCGCCGCGTTGAGGATGCCCCGGGCGGCCAGAGCCAGCCCGGCGGGCACCGTGCTGCGCGCCAGGGCCAGACCGATCGCGCCGGCCAGGAGCCCCGGGCTGATCGTCCAGGTGAAGCTGACCGCCCAGCGCACCGTGCTCAGCGTCGCCCGCACGCTCGGCGGCAGCCAGCGGGGCACGGGGAGACGAGGCGGCGTCACCTGAGCACACGCACCCGGGCCGGCCATGTCCGCCGGTTGATGTGGTTCAGCGTCGCTCCGATCCCAGGCTCTGGCATGCGCGTCGCGTGCAGGCCGCACTCGCCCCGGGGATCCCGGAGCATCGCGCACGCCAGCGTTCGAGTATAGCGCAGGGCGTCGGGTGCGTTGCGCGGGCCCCCGGCCGGGATTTACACTGCCGTTGCCGGCCCCATCGGGCTCGGCCCGGAGTGGCAGTGGAATCGGCATGACCCGACCATCCGAGACTGGGAACGACCAGACCGCGCCTCCGTCGCCGGACGTCACGGTGATTCTCGCGACGCGGGACCGGGCCGCGCAGCTCGCTCGGATCCTGCCGCGGCTGAGCGCCCAGGCGACCGGCGGCGCGTTCGCCTATGACATCCTCGTGGTGGACAATGGCTCGACCGACGAGACGCGGCGGCTCGTGGACGAGTGCCGAGGCACCTTTCCCGTCCCGCTCCGCCATGTCTACGAGAGGCAGGCAGGCAAGTCCTACGCCCTCAACACCGGCATGGCACTGGCCCTCGGAGGAATCTTCGCCTTCACCGACGACGACACGCGGCCGACCCCGAACTGGCTCCAGGCGCTCTGGACCTGCCTCCACGAGGAGCGAGCCGAGGCGGTGACGGGGAAAGTATCCCCCCACTGGATGGTTCCGCCGCCCGCCTGGCTGACCGAGGAGGCGTTCCGAGGGATCGGGGCCCTGGGCTGCGTGGACCACGGGGCGCGCCGACTCCGCAGCTTCGACGGGCAGGACTGCCGGTGGGTCGGTGGCAACCTGGCCATCCGCCGGGAGGCGGCCGAGCGCGTCGGACGATTCGACGTGCGCCTCGAGCGCGGCCAGGACACGGACTACTACCGGCGCGCGGTCGCCGCGGATCTCGCGGTGGTCTACGAGCCGGCGGCCGTCGTCTACCACGAGATTCCGCCCGAGCGGCTCACCAAGGACTACTTCCGCCACTGGTATCATCGGGCGGGGCGCTACCGCGCCCAGCTGCTGCCCTGGAAGCGAGAGCACCTGGTGACCATCATGCCGCTCGGACGATACCGCCGGATGGCGAGCTCGGTGCGGGGCTGGGTCGGTCGCCGGCTGCGGGGCGAGTCCTGGTGGCAGCAGTTCAGATACGAGTTGATGCTGCGCGAGGACCTGAGCACATGGTGGCGGCGACTGCAGCTCTGGCCGCGCTGGTGGCTGACCGTGCTGACCGGCCGGTCGTTCATGCCATAGGACCGGCCGTGGACCTGCCCCTGTCCCCGGCGCCGGACATCACGGTCATCATCGTGACGCGAAACCGCGCGGTGCACCTGGCCGAGGTGCTCGAGCGGCTCCGGAGCCAGGAGACGCGCGGCGCCTTCACCTTCGACGTCCTCGTAGTGGACAATGGATCGACCGACGACACGCGCGCGGTCGCCCGGGACGGCACCCGGACCCTCCCCGTTCCGCTTCGCTATGCCCATGAGCCACGGGTGGGGAGGCCGTACGCCCTGAACACGGGCATGGCGCGGGCGGCGGCGCCGATCTTCGCGTTCACCGATGACGACACGCTGCCGACCCCGACCTGGCTCTACGCCCTCTGGGCCTGCCTCGGCGAGGAGCGGGCCGACGCGGTGACGGGCAGGGTGCTCCCACACTGGATGGCGAGCCGACCCGCGTGGCTGACGGACGAGGCGCTCCGGGAAATCGGCCGGCTCGGCTGCCAGGACCATGGACCGACCCGCGTCCGCACCAGAGAGCGCGATCGCTGCCGGTGGCTCACCAGCAACCTGATGCTCCGCCGGGACGCCGCCGGGCGCCTGGGCGGATGGGACGTGCGCCTGCCCTACTACCAGGACACGGAGTATTACGACCGGGCGATCCGGGCCGGCCTCGACGTCGTCTACGAGCCCGCTGCGGTCGTCTACCACAAGATCGGACCGGAGCGCTTGACCCCGGCGTACTTCCGCCGAAGGCGGCGCCTCGGCGGGCCCTATCAGTCCCAGCGAGCCGGATGGCGCAAGCGGCATCTCGTGACCATCATGCCGCTCGGGCTCTACGGGAAGGTCTGGCACGCGGCGATGGGGTGGGTGACCTGCGCGCTCCGCGGCGAGCCGTGGTGGCGGCGGTTCAAGCACGAGCTGCTGCTGCGCGAGGCCCTGGGCACCTGGGGCTACCGGCTCCGACTCTGGCCGCGGTGGTGCCTGACCGTGCTCACCGGACGGTCCTTCATGCCGTGACGGCCTGACACCGGAAGTTGGCTCCCCGAGCAGGACTCGAATCTGCAACCTCCACGCCTTCAACTGGACGAAGCTCTCGGTCGCCCTGGCCCTGGCCTTGCGGTGGGACGGGCGTCCATCATGGCGGCTTGTGGCTTCGACGGCGCCTCTTAGCGGTTCGGACTGAATGCGCATGCCCGCCGGCGAGCAGGCGAGGATGTTCGCGACGAAGCCGGCGATCGTGTAGACGCATTCACGGTCGATCTCGTACACGCCACGTAGGCCGTCAAGTGCGCGGGGCGCGGCGCCGTCCCGAAATCGATACACCAAAGGAGGGTTGTTTCATACACCATCTCGCGCTACAGTCGTGTCGAGGAGACGTGCCATGGGCAGGACCAACATCGTGCTCGACGATCGCCTGATCCGGGAGGGTCTCCGGCAGTTCGGGTGTCGCTCGAAGCGAGAGCTCGTTCACCTGGCGCTCACCGAGCTGCTGAAGAGCGCGCGACGGCGAGACGTGCTATCGCTCCGGGGCCGGGTGAAGTGGGAGGGAGACCTCGCCGAACTGCGACGCCTTCGACCGTGATCGTCGTCGATACGACGGTCTGGATCGATTTCCTCGAGGCCAGGGGCACGGCGTTCGACCGACACCTCACCGAGCTCGTCGAGCACGACGCCTCGATCGCGCTGGTCGATATCGTGTATTGCGAAATCCTCCAGGGCATTCGGGACGAGGACACCTATCGCCGAACGCGGACGAGCTTGCTGGCCCACCCGATCTTGCGGCCGCGCGGTCTCGAGACGTTCGAGACGGCCGCGAATCTGTATCGGACGGCGCGGCGCCGCGGGCTCACGATCCGACGAAGCGTCGATTGCCTGATCGCCGCGACCTGCCTCGAGACCGGTGCGGAGATCTACCATAACGACCGCGACTTTGACGCTCTCGCCAGGGTGTCAGATCTGACGATCTACCGCCCGGCGTGAGGGCTCACGTGAGACGGGGAAAGCCTCCCGAGATCAGGATCTCTGCAGCCGATCGGGCCCGGCGGCGCGAAGCGGGCCAAGAGCGGTGGTGAGCCGCCAGTTATTGATAATAAAGGTGACACGCCACCGTATGGTCGGGGGCAATTTCTTTCGTCTCCGGCTCGATCTCAGCGCACCGGGGCATGGCGAAAGGACAGCGGGGATGGAAGTGGCACCCCGAGGGCGGATTGATGGGCGAGGGCACTTCACCGGGCAGGATGATCTCTTCTCGAGTGACGTCCGGGTGCGCCGGGAGGGCGGCGGAGAAGAGCGCCTTGGTGTAGGGGTGCAGTGGGTTCTTGAACAGCTCCCGCGTCTTGGCCCGCTCAACGATCTTGCCCAGGTACATGACCGCCACCTCGTGGGCCATGTAGCGGGTCGTCGCCAGGTGGTGGGCGATGAGCAGATAACTCACGTTGTACTGCCGCTGCAGATCCACCAGCAGGTTCATGATCTGCGCTCGAATCGAGACGTCCAGGGCGGACACCGGCTCGTCCAGCACGATCAGCTTCGGACTCGACACCAGCGCGCTGGCCACGGCGATGCGCTGGCGCTGCCCCCCGCTGAACTCGTGGGGGTAGAGGTTGGCCTGCTGCGGGCGTAGGCCGACGCTGGCCAGAATCTCGGCGACGCGGTGCTTGACCTCCTCGGAGGACATCTTCCGGTTGATCACCAGCGGCTCGGCCACGATCTCCCGCACGCGCATGCGGGGGCTCAGCGAGGACCACGGATCCTGGAACACCGCCTGGACCATCGTGCGGTAGTCCTTGAGGCCCTCGCCGCTCAACGCGTGGACGTCGTGGCCGTCGACGAACACGTGGCCCGAGGTCGGCTCTTCGAGACGCAGGATCAGCTTGGCGGTCGTCGTCTTGCCACAGCCCGACTCGCCCACGATGGCGAGCGTCTGTCCCTCCTGAACCGAGAAGCTGATGCCGTCCACGGCCTTGACCCAACCGACGACTTTGGTCCACAGCATGCCCTGGGTCACCGGGAAATGCTTCACCAGGTCCTGAGCCTGGAGGATGGGCGTTCCGGGGTTCATTTCCCCTCCAACCTCCAGCAGTCGGCGGTATGGCCGTCTCCGACGGCAAAAGACGGAGGATATTCGTGCCGGCAACGGTCGTCGGCATACGGGCACCGGGCGGCGAACCGGCAACCCGCCGGGAGGTCCCATAGCGCGGGAGGCTGGCCGGTGATCGAGTAGAGCCGCTCGACGTCCTCGTCCATGCTGGGGACGGAGTTCAACAAGGCTTGGGTGTACGGATGCGACGGACGATTGAAGATCGACCGCACCGGGCCGCTCTCCACGACTCGGCCGGCATACATCACCATGACGCGGTCGCACATCTTCGCCACGATGCCGAAGTCGTGCGTGATGAAGATCAGCGCCAGGTTCGTTTCCTCCTGGATGTCCCGGAGCAGGCGCAGGTATTGCGCCTGGATGGTCACGTCCAGCGAGGTCGTGGGCTCGTCGGCGATGATGACTCGCGGCTCACAGGACATCGCGATGGCGCCGACGACGCGCTGCTTCATGCCGCCGCTCATCTGGTGCGGGTAGTCCTGCACGCGCCGCTCCGGGGCCGCGACCCGCACGTGTTTCAAAGCCTCGATCGCCCGCTGCACCAGCGATCGACGACCATCCTTGTGGTGGATCTTGACGGCTTCGATGAGCTGGTTGCCGATGGTGAACACGGGATTCAGCGAGGTCTGCGGGTCCTGGAGGATCATGGAG
>JBGPYK010000282.1:0-4303 GCA_041493245.1 Methylomirabilia bacterium
CCGGGCGTCGCGGCCGAGATGCGGCAGGTGCCACGTCCCGTCGACCACGCGCACGTCCTCGTCCGCGAGGTGTTCGGCGAGCCACTCCGTCGTCACCAGAACGTCCCGACTCTCGTCGCTCACTCGCGGCTCCAGAAGTCGAGCGACGCGACCAGATGACCCTTGTTCATCGGCCTCCTACCCGTGCTTGCGCAGTTCCAGACGGCCGATCTGGCGGCGGTGCACCTCGTCGGGGCCGTCCGCGAATCGGAGGGTGCGCGAGTGCGCCCACATGGCCGCGAGCGGGAATTCCTGGCTCACGCCGCCGCCGCCGTGGAGTTGCATGGCGCGCTCCACCACCCGGAGCGTCACGTTGGGCACAGCTACCTTGATCTCGGCGATGGCCTGCTTGGCCCCCTTGTTGCCGACCGTATCCATCATGTAGGCGGCGTGCAGCACGAGGAGCCGCGCCTGGTCGATCTCGATCCGAGACTCGGCGATGCGCTCGATCGTGATGTCGTTCTCGGCCAGCCGCTTGCCGAAGGCCACGCGCGACATGGCGCGCTTGCACATCAGCTCCAGCGCCCGCTCGGCGACTCCGATCTGGCGCATGCAGTGGTGGATGCGGCCGGGGCCCAGGCGCCCCTGGGCGATTTCGAAGCCGCGGCCCTCGCCGAGAAGCAGGTTCGCGGCCGGCACGCGGACGTTCTCGAAGAGGACTTCCCCGTGGCCGTGGGGCGCGTCGTCGTACCCGAAGACCGTCAGCATGCGGAGCACCGTGATCCCTGGTGAATCGCGCGGGACGAGGATCATCGACTGCTGCTTGTACTTGTCGGGGTTCTTCGCGTCCGTCTTGCCCATGAAGACGAGGATCTTGCAGCGCGGGTCGCCGATCCCCGAGGTCCACCACTTGTGGCCGTTGATGACGTAGTGGTCGCCGTCGCGGATGATCGAGGATTCGATGTTGGTCGCATCCGACGACGCCACCTTGGGCTCCGTCATCGCGAAGGCCGAGCGGATCTTGCCCGCGAGCAGCGGCTGCAGCCACTGCGTCTTGTGCTCGGGGGTGCCGTACCGCTCCAGGACCTCCATGTTGCCCGTGTCCGGGGCGGAGCAGTTGAACGTCTCGGGGGCGATGGGCGAGCGTCCCATGATCTCGCAGAGCGGCGCGTATTCCAGGTTCGTGAGGCCGGCGCCGCGCTCGCTCTCTGGCAGGAAGAGGTTCCACAGCCCGCGCTCCCGGGCCGTGGCCTTCAGCTCCTCCATGATGGGCGGGACCTGCCAGCGGGTCGACCCGGCGTTGACCTGCTCGTGGAAGACCGACTCATTGGGATAGATGTGCTTGTTCATGAAGTCGGTGAGCTGCTCCATGTACATCTTCGTCTTCTTGGAGTATTCGAATTCCATCGCCGGGTCCCCCTCTGGCGTTGCCGCCACCCTGATTGTATCCTCGCTTTGGCGGGCTGCGGAAATACGTCACAGGCCGATCAAAAACGGCCAGATGCTAGGCGGCCGCAGTGCGAGCTGAGCCGCGCTAGGCGGCGAGGCGAGCGGTGAAATGATCGAGATCTTCGAGCCTCTGAAGCGTCGGCTCGGTCGTCGGACGACCTCGCCTCCTACTGCCACGCAGATGGCCGTTTTTCATCGGCCTGCGGCGTGCTAGGATGCGGGCCGCCATGCCGCATGCGCGCGTCGGCGGTGTCCGCCTCTTCTACGAGGAGTTCGGCCAAGGCCTGCCGCTGATCTTCGTCCACGAGTTCGCGGGGGACGCGCAGAGCTGGGCGCCCCAGCTCGGCTTCTTCGCCCGGCGCTATCGCGCCATCGCCTTCAACGCGCGCGGCTACCCGCCCTCGGACGTGCCCGACGACGTCGCCGCCTACTCGCAGGCTCAGGCCGCCGCCGACATCACGGGCGTCCTCGACCACCTCGGCATCGCCAAGGCCCACGTCTGCGGACTCTCCATGGGCGGCTTCGCCGCGCTGCACTTCGGACTCAGCTATCCCGCGCGCGCGCTCTCGATCACGGTCGCCGGCGCGGGGTACGGCAGCGGGACCGACCGCGAGACGTTCCGCAAGGACACCGAGCTGGTCGCCCGGCGCTTCGAGGAGGAGGGCATGGCGAAGGTCGCGGAGTTCTACAGCCGCGGACCGACCCGCGTGCAGTTCATCGAGAAGGACCCGCGCGGCTGGCAGGAGTTCTACGACCGGCTCGCCGCCGGCTCCGCCCGCGGCCACGCGCTCACCCTGCGCGGCGTGCAGATGACGCGGCCGTCGATTTTCGACCTCGGCGACCAGATGGAGCAGTGCGAGGTACCGGCGCTCATCATGACCGGCGACGAGGACGACCCGTGTCTCGAGGCGGGGATCTTCATGAAGCGCAAGCTCCCCCGCTCCGGCCTCGTCGTCCTGCCCAAGGCGGGCCACGCCATCAACATCGAGGAACCCGAGGCCTTCAACCGCGCCCTCCTCGACTTCCTCACCGCCGTCGACGCCGGCCGCTGGCCCCGTCGCCGCGTCGACTCGCAGACCGGCTCGGCCGTCCTCCCCCCCGGCGTCCGCGGCCGCTGAGCGTTAGGAAACAGGCAACGCGAATTCCCACTGCCGACGAAATGCGCTGTCCACACACGCGCGTCGGCATCCGATGGCCGTCGGCTCCTCGAAGCCCGAACAGGTCTTCACCGCGGCCGACCACCGCACCCCCAGGCAACGGTGCTCTTCAAACTCCACGTCGACCTCTCGCTGCATGAGGGGGCAGCGAAAGGCGCGATGGCGGCGTGTCGCCCCGAAGAGGAGCGCGCGTTCTGAACCGAGCACGAGGACGATCAGGGCCAGCAGCGTCACGAGTTGGGCCACCACGAAGAACCCGGCGAGGCCTTCGACGAGCGTAGCCCCCGACCCGAGGACAATCACTTCCGCTTCTTCCAACAGGCTCACCTCCCCCCGTCCGAAGTGGCAGCAATCAACATGCCGTCGCAGGGCGTGGCGAAGCTGGGGCAAGCGCACCAGGTTTCTGATGCCGCCGGAGGGTCATCCAGCGGAACGGATCCGGGCGACTGCGGCGACGCCGCCCCGCAGGGGCGCCGTCGCCACGATCATTCAGCGCGCGTAGTGGTCGAGGATGAAGCGGGCGATGGAGTGGCGCCCGGGGCCGTCGGGAAGCTGGCCGACGGGGAACCAGCGCGCGTCCTCCAGCTCGTCGTGGTCGATCGTCACCGCGCCGCCGGCGTAGCGGGCGACGAAACCGACCATGAGCTGGCTCGGGAAGGGCCAGTTCTGGCTCCCCACGTAGTGGATCTCGTCGACGTCGACGCCGACCTCCTCCTTGACCTCGCGGCGCACCGCGCTCTCGAGCGACTCGCCATTGTCGACGAAGCCGGCCACGAGCGCGTAGCGGCCGGGCGCCCATCCGGCCTTGCGCGCGAGCAGGCAGTGGTCGCCGTCGCGGACGAGGACAATGACGGCGGGATGCAGGTGCGGGTAGTGCTCGTAGCTGCAGCGCGGGCAGTGCTTGCCCCACTCGCCGCCGATGCGCTCCGTCCGCTCGCCGCACCGCGGGCAGTGACCGCTCGTGCTCTCCCACCACAGCGCCTGCATCGCCATCCCACCGAGCGACAACAGCTCGTCGGGCAGGCGCGCGCCCTGCATCGGAACCAGCGTCTCGCGCTGCAGGCCCGCGGGGAGCGCCGCCTCGCGGGGCAGCGCCGCCACCCAGCACGGGACGTCCTTGAACGTCCCGAGCCAGAGCGGCTCGCCGAGCGCGCCGTCGAGCGCGGCGGGCCGCTCGCCCGTCGGCAGATGGAAACTCTCGCCTTCGGGGACGACGACGAGGCCCTGGTTCTGGATGATCAGCCAGTGGCCGGACGCCGCGGGCGGCGTGCCGCCCTGCTTGGCCGGCACGAAGGCATCGCCCACGCAGTCCCGGTTGAACGGCAAGTACACGGTCAGCGGTGTCGTCATGACAATCCAAACGCCTGGGCGAGCAGCTCGTACGAGCGCAGGCGGGCCTTGGGGTCGTGAGTGATCGTCACGATGATCAGCTCGTCGACGCCGTACTCGGCGGCAAGGGCAAGCAGACGCGCGTGCACCTGCTCGGGAGTGCCGGCGATGGTGCGCCGGCGATTGTACTCGACGATCGTCCGCTCGCGCGGCGTGTACGGGTACGCCTCGGCTTCCTCGACGGACGGGTAGCGTCCGGGACGCCCGGTGCGCAGGCGCAGGATGAAGAGATCGCGGCTCTGGGCCAGGCGCGAGGCCTCCGCCTCGGTGTCGGCGCACACCACGAACACCGCGGCGCTCGCGCGCGGCGCCGCCAGCGCGGGCGACGG
>JBGPYK010000158.1:0-5941 GCA_041493245.1 Methylomirabilia bacterium
AAGCTCACCGCGTCGAGGGCGCGCAGCCCGCCGAAGTCGTGGCTCAGCCACTCGACCGTCAGCGCGCTCACACCGTGGGTGCTCTTAGGAGCCTCTCCTGGTATCGAGGAGCGCCACGGCTTCGCCGGGGTGCTCCGAGCGTCGAGGGTATGGGGGCCATGTCGGGGCCCCCATGTCAAACAGTCCAGATGCGAGGCGGCGCCCGCCGGCCGCACGCGGCGTACTCCCTGTACGTTGAGCGCGCGGCCAAGGGCGCCGACGAAGCAGATGGGCCTTTTTCAGCAGCCTGCTAGACGGGGGAAAGTGTGCGGCGGGCCCAGACCGCGACGGCTTCACCGAGTGGAAAGAGCTTGCCGAAGAAGAAATGATTGGCGCCGTCGATTACGGCGAGCGTGGCGCCCGGTAGCGCCTCACCGAGACGGGTGAGCGCGTCAACGGGGCAGATCTCGTCGTGGGTCCCCGCCACGAGTAGCAGCCGCTCGCCGAACGCGGCCAGGCCGGCGAACGGCCCGTTGTCGACGCGGGCGAGCGGGGGAGCCACGAGGGCCAGCCCGGTGAGTCCGGCGTACCGCGGCGCGAGCCCCGCCGCCACCGTCGCCCCGAAGGAGTAGCCGGCCAGGGCGAGGGGGTGCCCGGCGCCCACGAGGCCGGCCAGATGCGCGAGGGCCGCCTCGACGTCGCGCTGCTCGCCGGCGCCGCCGTCGTGGGCCCCGGCCGAACGGCCGACGCCGCGGAAGTTGAAGCGGAGCGTGGCGAGCCCCAGGTCGTCGCACACCTCCGCGATGCGTACGACGACCGGGTTCTCCATGTCGCCGCCGTACAGCGGGTGGGGATGGCAGACGACGATTCCCCCCTGGGCCGACGGCGGTACGGTGAGGCGGGCCTCGAGGGCGACACCGTCGCTCGTGGTCAGCGTCCCGACCTCTTCGGGTATCATACGGGCCAGAGAATACAGGGGGCTCGCTGCTGCGTCCAACAGCCGTGCTGACGTGCTATCGGACCCGGCGCCGCATCGGCGCGTACCTCGACGGCGCTCTCGGTGGCCGGGAGTCGGACGTCACCAATGCCCACCTCGCCACGTGCCTGCGCTGCCATGCCGAGCTGGACGCGCTGAGACGGCTCTCGGCCATGCTCGGGCGCGTCGTGCCCTCCCCCGAGAGTCTGGAGTGGACGGGCTTCTGGGAGGGCGTCCGGCGGGGCATCGAGGAGGGCCGCGGGAAGGCCGCGGCCACGCCGTGGACTGCCCGGTGGCGGCATCCGCGGCTCATTGTCGGTACGGCGGCGGCGCTCGCTGTCGTCGCGCTGGTAGTTCTGTGGCAGGCCCCGCGCGCGCCTCTCACACCTCCGGCCGCCGCCGCAATTTCCGTCAGCTCGGCCGACACCGACCATCCCCGCGGGACAGTGATGATCTACTCGCCCCCCGAGAAGGACCTCGCCGTGGTCTGGGTCTTCGACCTCGATTAGAGACATAAGGGCCCCGACATGGCCCCCCATCGAGGAGCGCCACAGCCTTGCCGAGGCGCGCTTCAGCGCTGGCGGAGGGCGGCCAGACGCTCGCGCGCGAGCGGTGTCTCTTCCGCTTGCGGGAAGTTGTCGACGAGGTACTGCAGCCGGGCCTGAGCGAGCGCCGTCTGCTTCAGCTCGATGAGCGTCAGGGCTTCCTTGTAGAGCGCAGTGGGAGTGCGATCCCCTCGCGGATAGTTCGCGACCACCTTCCTGAACTCCTGGACGGCGCGCTGTAGCGCCTCCGTCACGCGGTCCGCCTGCCCCGTGTTGGCGTACTGCTGCGCCAGCGCGACGTGGCCCTCGCCGATCCAGTACTGGGCGCTGTTCGCCTGCGGGTGCTCGGGGTAACGCCGGAGGAACTCGCGGAATCCGTCGATGGCGAGCGTGTAACTGCCCTTGCTGAAGTCGATGTAGGCCGCTTGGTAGATGTCCTGTGGCTGCGGTGCGCCGGTTGCCGGCCGCGCCACTGAGGGCGCCGGGATAGCGGTGGGTCTGGGCGGCGGCGAGGCCGGAGCCGCTGTGGCCGGCGCCGGCCTCGCGGGTGCCGCGGGTGCCGCGGGGGAGGGCCGTGGCGTCGCGGACAAGGCCGGAGGCGGCGGAGCAGGTGGAGGCGCCGCCGGCGGGAAGGGGCGGGGCGGTGCCGGCCGGGCCTGGTGCCCGAGCGTCTCCACGCGGACGCTCAGCTCATCGACACGACTCGTCAGCGCAGTGAGCGTCGCCGTGAGGCGGTCGATCCGCTGGGAGAGGGTCTGAGTCTGTCGGTCAACCTGCGCCGACTGCTCACGAGCGCGCTCGACGCTCAGCGCCTCCGTCTGCGTTCTCGCCTGCAGGACGGAGCGCTGGAGCGCCGTGACGTCACTGCGAAGCCTGAGGGCCTCTTCCTGAGTCGCGAGGCCGGCGACATCCGCACCGGCGGCACAACCGCCGAGAACGAGCGCGACGCCGAGGAGACGCAACGTCATCCTCGCCGTCCGCTCAGGAGCCCGTCGCATTATCGAGGAGCGCCCCGGCTTTGCCGGAGCGCTCCGAGCTTTGGGGGGGTATGGGGGGCCATATCGGGGCCCCCCATGTCGCCAATCAGCGGGGCTTGGCGAGGAAGTGGGCCCGCCGGTTCTTGGCCCAGCATGCTTCGTTATGTTCCGGGCAAACCGGCCGCTCCTCACCGTAGCTGATGATCGTGACCTGACCGGCCTGCACGCCCCGCGACACGAGGTAATTCATCGTCGCCTTGGCGCGCCGCTCGCCGAGGGCGAGGTTGTACTCGTTGGTACCCCGCTCGTCGCAATGGCCCTCGACGAGCACGAGTGTGTTGTTGCCCTTCAGCCAAGCCGCGTTCGTGTCGAGAACCTTCGCGTCACCCGGCCGGATGTCGTACTTGTCGAAGTCGAAGTGGATGTCGTTCAGGTTCGGGTTTGCCGTGAACTCCTGGACTGTTGGGCGCGCCGAGGCGCCGGTCGACCCCGGACCCGAGCCGGGCGCCGGGGCCATGCCCTGCGGCGAGGACGAAGACGAAGACGAAGACGAATCCGAAGGCGCGGACGAGGGCGCGGACGCAGACGTGGACGGAGTCGTCGCCTGCGCGGCGCCGGTCGGCGCTGGCGCTGACGCTGCGGTCATCGCCGGGCGCTTGGCGCAGCCCGCCAGGACCACCACACACATCAGCAGGGACACCATGATCCCATTCCAACAACGACTAGCCATGACTCCTCCTTTTCGCTCGGGCTCCCGGCGCTGTCGATCTCGAACTACGCGAAAATATCCTATCACGGCAATCTCGGGGACCACGAAGGACTTGTGTGCTCTCCGGGCCCCCGCGTGATCGGTACCTGCTCCGAACCGTCGAGCAGCATCGCGAAGATTTGCCATCCGCCGAGGCGGTTGGACTGAAAGGCGAGATGCCGGCCGTTGGGGGCCCAGGTCGCCCCCTGGTTGTCGCCGGGTCCACTCGTGATGCGACGCGCGTTCGAGCCGTCAGGGTTGACCGCCCACAGATCGTGCGACCCCTGCCGGCTCGTGTAGACGATGGTGTCGCCCTTCGGCGACCACCGTGGCTGCGTGTGGAATCCTGCGAACGTGAGCTGGCGGACGTTGCCTCCGTCAACGTCCATTCCGAAGAGGTGTGGACTGCCGGCGCGGTCGGAGATGAACACGAGATCGCGGCCGGTGGGCGACCACGTCGGCTCGGTGTCAATCGCCGGGTGGCGCGTGAGCCGCCGGAACGCACCCGTGGCGAGCGTGAGGACGTAGATCTCGGGATTGCCGTCCTTCGAGAGCGTCATGGCGATGCTGCGGCCGTCGGGGCTAAAGGCCGGCGAGGAGTTGATGCCGCTGAAGGTCGCCAGCGTCTGGTCTGGCCGGCGCTCGAAGAGGAAGGCCCGGTACAGGTCCGGGTACCCTCCCTTGTACGAGGTGAACGCCAGCGAGCGCGAATCGGGACTCCATACGGGCATGAGATTGATCGACCCGTTGCGGGTCACGGGCCGCTCGCCGGCACCGTCGTAGTCCGCGATCTGGATCTCCTTTTTCCCGAGGCTGCCCGCGACGTAGGCCAGCTTGGTATCCGCGATTCCTGGCTCTCCCGTGAACTGGAGCACGATCTCGTCGGCGACCTTGTGGGCGAGCCGGCGGGGCTGATCGGCGGCCACGTCGAACGTTTTTGAGGCGATCAGGCGGAACTCCGGGGTCGTCAGGTCGTAGAGCCGCATCTCCGCCTTGAGCCGGGGCCCGCGCTGGGTGAAGAGGCCGTGCACTCCGGCGTGGGCTCCGGCGGCGGCGAAGTCGGTCCAGGACTTCTTGAGCGCCTCGGCGTTGTTCGGCGGGATCGACCCCGTGGCCGCCACGACACTGAAGAGACCCGAGAAGGTCAGGTCGGCGCCCGTGACGGACGCGAGGAGCGTGCCGACGCCGGCGGTGTCAGGGCCCCCCGTCGGCGCGAAATCCGGGACCGCGATGTTGAGCTTCTTCCCGCCGCCGCCCGTGATGTTGATGTACACGTCCACGCCCTGGGCGCGCGAGGGTCGGGGCGTGCTCCACGACACGACGAAGGCCACGGGCACCAAGAGGGCCAGGACGGATCCGAGTAGCCGCCTCACGGCCTCACCGGGCGCGGGGATCGTAGATGAACTGCAAGCCGACGGTCAGCGTCGGCTTCTCGAACCCCGCCGGGAGCCGCGGGAACGGGTTCGCATCGCGGACCGCGCGCATGGCGACCTGATCGTAGGCGGGATTGCCGGAACCCTTGCCGATCTCGAGCCGGCGGAGCTGGCCGTCGCTCCCGATCTCGAAGATGACCTCCGGCTGCCGGCCGTCGATGGCTCGACCCTCCCAGTGTTCTTGGATCTTCCGGTGGATCGCCTGGATGTACCACGCGTACGGGAAATCCGAGACGTTCAGCGTGACGGCACCGGCGCCCTGTGGCGAGCCGGCGGCCTGTCCGAGCGGCGCTGGAGGCGGCGCGGCCTCGCGCTTGGGCGCCGGCTCCGTCACGCTCCGCGGCGGGGCCGACACGGGCAGCTCCTTGGCGCCGGGACGCGGCAAGGCGGCCGCGCGCGAGGGAAGGCTGGGGTCGGGCAGACTCGCGCTGTCACGCGGACTCGACCGCGCGGGCATCTCCGCCGGCGGCGTGCGCCCGGTCGCGGGCGCGTCACGCGGCGGCAGCGGCGTGGGGGCCGTCTTCACGGGGGGCGTCGCCTCGGCGGACCGCGGGGGCAGGATCGGCGGTGGGGCGGTCGCCCGGCCCTGCGGCCTGCCCCGCGCGGCGATGGCGGGGACCAGGTTCACCACGTAGGTCTTCGTCGGCGCCTCGCGCCAGATGCTGGCGGTGAGGAACAGCGCGGCCAGCCCGAGACCGTGCACGAGGGCGGAGAGGACGATCGTGCCGACGGGCAGGCGGACGCGGCCGAGCGCGGGACCGAGGGCGAGCCGTGGTCGTGTTCGCAGCGCCATCGTCGCGGTGGACATCAGTCAACGTCGGGGGGAGCGGCCGCTGGGTTGATCGAACGAAGGGAGCTACGCCCCCCTCGGACTCCCCCGGCCCGACACCCCCTACCGGTTACCGTTGGCACTGATTTCTTCATAATCTCTCAGCGCTCGCGCGCGGGCTCCGTCACCATCCCGAGGCGCTCGATACCGGCGCGCCGCACGCGATCCATCGTCTCGATGACCGCGCCGTACGACAGTCCGGCGTCGGCCTTGAGGTAGAGCACCTTGTCGGTCCGGCTACGGAACGCGTCGCGGAGGGCATCCTCGAGCCCGGTGGGGGTCACGCGGCGGTCGTTGAGGTAGAGCGCCTGGTCCTTCGTGAGGGTCAGGACCATCCGCTCCTCGACGGCCGTCGGCTTGGCGGCCGCCCGGGGAAGATTGACGTCGATGCCGCGGTACATCATCGGCGCCGTCAGCATGAAAATCAGCAACAGGACCAGCACGACGTCGACCA
>JBGPYK010000533.1:0-2554 GCA_041493245.1 Methylomirabilia bacterium
GCCGGCGAGGGCGTGGACGACGCCGGGGCCCGACACGACGAGGCAGGCGCCGGGGCGCCCGGTCAGATAGCCAACGGCCTGCGCGGCATACGAGGCGGTCTGCTCGTTGCGCATCCCGACATAGGTGATCCCCTCCTTCTGCGCGGCCGCGGCGATCGGCTGCACCGGAAACCCGACGATCCCGAACATGAAATTGACGCCCTGCCGTTTGAGGCTCCTCGCCACCAAGGTCGCGCCGTCGACTTCGCTCATGAGTTCCCTCCTGTCAGAGTGGGGTCGTCGTCTGCACGAGATCCCGGGCTAAGATCGCGCCTCCCGGAGCCAGAGTCAAGCCCCGAGGAGGAGCCCCGAGGAGGAGCCCCGAGGAGGAGTGATGCCCCTCGGCAGCGCTCAGACCGGTGCCGCGCCGTCGGCAACCCTGCCCTCGTTGAGAAGAAGCCGGGCGCGGCCACTACGCGCTCCGTGATTGGATCGCCGCCCACAGACGCGCGGGTGTGAGCGGCATGTCGAGGTGGGTGATGCCGTAGGGCGTGAGCGCGTCCACGGCGGCGTTGACGACGGCCGGTGGAATGCCGATGCAGCCGGCCTCGCCGAGACCCTTGGCGCCGAGCGGGTTGCGCGGCGAGGGCGTGTGCATCTTCTCGATCTGGACCGGCGGCACCTCGTCGGCGCGCGGAATCGCGTAGTCCATGAGGGTGCCCGTCAGAAGCTGACCGTCGGCGTCGTAGACGATCGCCTCGATCAGGGTCTGGCCGATCCCCTGGGCGAGCGAGCCGTGGAGCTGGCCCTCGGCGAGCAGCGGGTTGATCACGGTGCCCGCGTCGTCCACCCACAGGAGCCGCTCGATGGTGAGCGCGCCCGTCTCGGCGGCGATCGAGAGCGCGCAGACGATGCAGCCGAAGCTCCACACCTCGCCCTCGGGCTGGAAGTAGGTGCTCGCTTCGAGGCCCGGAATCTCGCCCGCGGGTAAAGCCTGACCGCCCGCGTAGGCCGCCGACGCGACGTCCTTCCACGTCACGCGCCGCTGCGGCACGCCGACCACCTGGAAGCCGCCGGGCACGCCGATCACGTCCTCGGCCGCGGCCTCCAGCAGCTTCGCGGAGATCCGCCGTCCCTTGTCGCGCACCTCGACGGCCACGCGCACGAGCGCACCGCCCCCGAGCGCCACGCTGCGGCTGCCGAACGTCCCGAAGCCCTCGGGCCCCGAGCGCGTGTCGCCGTGGACGACGACGACCTCGTCCGGCGTCACGCCAAGGTGGTCGGCGACGACCTGCGCGAACGTCGTCTCGTGGCCCTGCCCGTGGGCGCTCGAGCCGGTGATGGCGGTGACGCGTCCCGAGCGCTCGACCCTGAGGCTGCCGCTCTCCCAGCCGAGCGCGCACGGCTCGACGTACGACGACAGCCCGACGCCGACGATCTCGCCGCGGGCGCGGCGCTCGGCCTGCGCGCGACGCAACCCGTCGTAGTCCGCCGCGGCCAGCGCGCGCTCGAGGGCCTGCGGGTAGTCGCCGGAGTCGTAGACCTGACCCGTGATCGTCCGGAACGGGAAGCGATCGGGCGGGATGAAGTTACGCCGGCGGATTTCTGCCGGGTCGAGACCGAGCGCCCGCGCCGCCGTATCCATCAACCGCTCGATGAAAAACGTCGCCTCCGGACGGCCGGCGCCGCGGTACGCGGAGACGGGCGTCGTCGTGGTCAACGCGCCGACGACGGTGATGTCGCAGGCCGGCACGACGTAGGCGCCGGGCAACAGGCGCGCGTGGTTCCACGGGGAGCCGGGCGCGGCGTTCATCAGCACGGCCCCGAGCGGTGAGACCACGCGGGCGCGCAGCGCCTGGATGCGCCCATCGGCGTCGAGCGCCAACTCGCCCTCGCAGACCGAGCCGCGCGCATGGTTCGTCGTCATCTGGTCCTCGCCCCGCGTGGCCACCCACTTCAGCGGCCGGCCGAGCCGCCGCGCGAGCCACGCCAGCAGGACCTCCTCGCGATACGGACCCGTCTTGACGCCAAAGCCACCGCCCACGTCGGGCGCGATCACGCGCACGTGCGACTCCGGAAGCTCGAGCAGCCGCGCGACCTCGGCGCGGATACGGAACGGGGCCTGGCACGAGACCCAGAGCGTCAGCTCCTCGGTGGAGGCGTCCCAGGAGGCGAGTACCGAGCGCGGCTCCATCGCGACCGCCGAGACGCGCGCCTGGGCCACGCGGAGTGAGACGACGCGCACCGCGCGAGCAAAGGCGCCCGCCGCGTCGCCCTCGCGGAGCGTCCGCGTGAACGAGCGGTTGCCCGGGATGTCGGGGAACAGCGCGGGGGCGCCGTCGGCCACCGCGGCCTCGGGCTCGGGCAGGGCCGGGAGGGGCTCGTACTCGACCTCGATCAGCTCCAGCGCGTCGCGCGCGGCCAGCGCGTCCGCCGCCACGACTGCGGCCACCGGTGTGCCGACGGTGTGGACCTCGTCGACGGCGATGATCGGATGGGGCGGGACCTGCATGTTGGGCATGATCCGGTTCACCGGCATCGGGGCGAGGTGCCGCACCTCGTCGCCCGTGACGAC
>JBGPYK010000606.1:0-2116 GCA_041493245.1 Methylomirabilia bacterium
GGGACCGTCCTGGGCGCGCCGGATCTGGTCGTCCTCACCCTGACCGAGTTTGCCGACCAGATCCGACGCATCGCCCGAGGGAGCGATTTGCCCCTCATGGTGGACGCTGACCACGGGTACGGCAACGCGCTGAACGTCATGCGCACGGTGGAAGAGTTAGAGACGGCGGGCGTCGCCGCGCTGACCATCGAAGACACGGTGCTGCCCACCCCCTTTGCTGGGCAAGGCGAGGGTCTGGTGTCGATGGAAGAGATGCTGGGGAAGCTACGGGGTGCCGTGGCGGCCCGGCAAGACCCCGCCCTGGTCATTCTTGGCCGCACGAGTGCGTTGCGCCGTGGCGGGATCGCCGAAGCCGAACGGCGCCTCAAGGCGTATCAGGACACCGGCATCGACGGGATCTTTCTCGCGGGTGCCAGCACGCGCGAGGAGGTCGAGAGCATGCACCGGGCCACCCGACTGCCCCTGCTGCTCGGTGGCGCCTCTGCGGCGCTGTCCGACCGTAATTTCCTGGCGGCCAACGGGGTGCGTATCGCGCTGCAAGGGCACCAGCCGTTCTATGCCGCGGCCAAGGCGGTATACGACACGCTCAAATATCTCAGAGAGGGCGGGGCACCCTCCGGCCTCAAAGACCGCGTGGCGTCAGAGGAGCTGCTACGCATGGCTCTCAGGCAGAACGACTACGAGCGCTGGCAGAGCGATTACTTGCGGTGACTCAAGGGACGATGAAGGCCACAACGCTCGGCGTGCTGGTGCTGGTCGGTCTCGCGTCGACCGGAACGCTCGGCGTGTCGCTCGCGGGCGCCGCCGACGCGCCCTCCGGTCAGATGACGCTCGCTCACCAGGTGTCGATCGCGCCCCGGTGGTTCGATCCCGCCGAGTCGGAGGGGCTCATCACTCCGTTCATCTTCTACTACACCATCCACGACGCGCTGGTGAAGCCCATGCCCGGCAACCCGCTCGCCCCGTGCCTCGCGGAATCGTGGAGCGCTTCCGCGGACGGGCTCACGTACGAGTTCGTCCTGCGCAAGGGCGTCCGGTTCCACAACGGTGAGCCCGTGACCGCGGATGACGTCAAGTTCTCGTTCGATCGCTATCGCGGCGCGGCGGCCAAGACGCTGAAGGACCGCGTCGCCGCGGTGGAGATCGTCGACCCGCATCGTGTCCGCTTCCGCCTGAAGCGCCCCTGGCCCGACTTCATGACCTTCTACGGCACTCCCGCCACCGGCGCCGGCTGGATCGTCCCCAAGCGTTACGTCGAGCACGTCGGTGACGAAGGCTTCAAGAAAGCGCCGGTGGGAGCCGGTCCCTACAAGTTCGCGGCGTTCAGGCCGGGGGTCGAGCTGGTGCTCGAAGCGAACGAGCACTACTGGCGGAAGACTCCTCACGTCAAAACGCTGGTCATCAAGGTCGTCCCCGACGAGTCCACCCGCCTCGCCATGCTCAAGCGCGGCGAGGCTGACGTCGTCTACGGCCTCCGCGGCCCGCTCGCCGAGGAAGTGCGGCGAACCCCGGCCCTCACGCTCAAGCCGTATTACATCCCGCTCACGTTCTGGCTGGTGTTCACCGAGCAGTGGGACCCGAAGTCGCCGTGGGCAGATCGGCGTGTGCGTCTCGCCGCCAACCTGGCCATCGACCGTCAGGCGATCAATCAGGCCGAGACCCTGGGCCTCTCGAAGATCACGGCCAGCATCATCCCTCACGGCTTCGAGTTTTACTGGCCGGCTCCACTCTACCGGTACGACCCCGGACAGGCGAAGCAGCTTCTGGCGGAGGCCGGCTACCCCAAGGGGTTCGAGGCCGGAACGATCTCCGGCGATATCTCGTACTCGTCATTCACCGAAGCGGTCGTCACCTATCTCCGTGCGGTCGGCATCCGCGTCACGCTGCGTCCGCTCGAGCGGGCGGCGCTGTTCAAGGAGTATCAGGACCGGAGGATCAAGCACCTCATCCAGAGCACGAGCGCCGCTTTCGGGAACGCCGCGACCCGGCTCGAGGCGTTCGTGGCGTCCGGCGGCATGTTCACGTACGGGACGTATCCGGACATCGAAGGACTCATCCGGGAGCAGGCGGCCGAGCTCGACCGGGGCAAGCGCGAGGCGATCCTGCATCGCATCCA
>JBGPYK010000225.1:0-4956 GCA_041493245.1 Methylomirabilia bacterium
CCTCCGCCGCCAGCCTTGCCTGATTATTCATGAACTCGCGAACGGTAGTCGAACGGGGACTCGGCGGGTGGGGGGCGGCCGGCGTCCGGGTGACCCATTCCCGATTCGCGATACAACGAAAGAGCCGGACAGAGTGGGAATGGCTCGCCGGTGATCGGAGCGAAGACGGCTGTGGTCAGAGGACGCCGTCCGCCCGCCTCCCGCCGTGTCACCGTTCGACGCGCGCGTCGCTCGTTCATGAATAGTCCAGGCTAGGGCAAGGCTAGGGCGAATCCGTCACTCGAAGTCGCTCTCTGGCGTGGGGTGCTCGGCGCGGTGGTGCGCGCGGAGCGCGGGCTCCGCGGCCTCGAGGAACCACGACGGGAGCAGCGCGCGGTAGCGCGTCACGAAGCTCGCGAACTGCGCGTCGAGGATGTAGGTCGTCCCGTGGTCGTCGGCGTTTCGGCAGGAGCGCCCGTAGGCCTGCACGAGCGCCTTGGCCGTCTCGAGGGCGTACCAGCGCTGGTCGCGCGCGAGGCGCGCCGCGGTCCACGGATCGCCGAGATCGGGGTAGGGCATCTTGGTGATGATCTGGAATCGTAAAAAGTCATCGGGGAGATCGACGCCCTCTCGCAGCGACGGCGAGACGAGCACGGTAGGGAGGGGGGAGGCGCGGTGCAGCTCGAGCGCCCGGCCCTTTGCCTGCGACGACTCCACGAAGATGAGGCGTGAGAAGTCCGCCGGCGCGCGCTCGGCCAGCCCCGCCATCAGCCGCCGCGCCCCCGCGTACGACGCCGCGTGGATCAGCCCCTTGTCCCGGGGATGCCGGGCGAGGATCGCCGCCACCTCGGCGAAGAGGGCGGGCTCGAGGTCGGCGAGGGTCGCGCGCGAGAGCCGGCCGACGGGGCGATAGACGATGGGGCGCTGGTCGAGGGCGAACGGCGACTCGCCCTGGAACACGCGCACGCGCTCCTCAGGGAGACCGAAGTGTTCGGCGACGGCGGCACGGTGCCCGAGAAAGGCGGACGAGAGCACGACCACGTCGCCGCAGTCCGAGAGCAGATCGGCCGCCGTGCCCGCCACGCTGAGGGGGACCAGCTCGAGCGCGGCGTCGGCTCCCGTCCCGTAGCGCACCGCCCACTCGCGATCCTCGGCCTCGACGAAGAAGCGGATCCGCGCGAGCGCGGTCTCGAGCGTGTCGCGCTCGGAGAGGAGGGCCCCTTCAGCGGTCGACGGCGGCATCCGGAAGAAGTCGTCGCTCTCCGGCTCCGGGGGCCGGAGTGCGTCGAGCCCGCGGTTCACGTCCCGCAGCCGGGCTTCCAGACGGGCCAGATGCTCCTCCATCACCGGCCGGTACTCGTCGGCGGAGGCGAGGCGCGGCAGCGGGGCGCCGAACCACGCGCGCATCTCGACGGCCGGGAAGCTCGCGGTGACGACGCCGACGAGCTGCGTTTCGAGGTTGTGCGCTTCGTCGACGATCAGGAGCCGCCGGCGCCGGAGCTGCTCGCCGTGCCACTGCCGGAGCGTCGCGAAGTAGACGGTGTTCGTGCAGAAGATGGGGCCGGCGAGCGCCGCGGCTTTGGCGCGCACGTAAGGGCACTGGCAGGCGGGCGCGCGCAGGCGGCGACACAGGCCGTGGGAGGTCGGGACGTGCGCCTCCCCGTAGCGCTCGCAGCGATAGTTGTCGCGGCCCTTGACGAGCTGCAGCTCACCGCCGAACTCCCGCTCGTACTGATCCTGGAGGAGCTTCTGGGAGGTCAGGAGATAGGCGTCGCCGCTCCAGCGGGCGAGCGTCATCGCGATGTGGCTCTTCCCCACGCCGGGCGGCGCCTCGACCAGGAGCACCCGCGGTGCTTGCGGGTCGTCCAGCGCCTCGGCGATGGCATCGGCGAGCGCGCGAAGAAGGCGCGCCTGCTCGGCGCGCGGCGTCGCGCCCCGCGGAAAGTGCGTCAGCACCTCGTCGTTCATCGCGTTACCAGATCGTCAACCGTCTGACCGGCGTACAGCCGCGCCGTCGATCCCGGCCGATGCTATCACGCGGCCATCGAGCGTCGGCGTCGTGACCGCGCTATGCTACCGGCCATGGAGCGCGGCGGCGACGAGCGGAAGCCCGACGCGGGGACGATGGCCGAGGCGGCGGCGATGGCGGCGGCGATCGAGCGCTGGGCGGGGGACTTGGCTCTCGCCGAGGAGCCCGCGCGCTTCCTCGTCGCGCTGGAGGAGGGTGCTCCCTGACCGGTCGCGTATGATGAAGTCGTGGCCGACACCGCACCGCGACCGCTCCGGGAGTTTTCCGCCGGCGGCGTCGTCATCGACGACCGCGGCCAGTTCCTGCTGATCCGCGCCCGCGACCTGCGCAGCCGCGCCGTGTGGACCCTGCCCAAGGGTACGCTGACCCCCGGGGAGACGAACGAGCAGGCGGCCCTGCGTGAGGTCCGGGAGGAGACCGGCTACCGCTGCGAGGTGGTCCGCGAGCTGGAGCCCGTGACGTACTGGTTCCAGCGTGACGGCCGGCGAATCAAGAAGACCGTGAGCTGGTTCCTGATGCGCCCGCTGGAGAAGGTCGGCGACCACGACCACGAGGTCGACGAGGTCGCGTGGGCCGGCCGAAACGAGGCGCTCCGGCGCCTCCGCTACGACTCCGACCGCCACTTGCTCGCCACCTTTTGAGATGGGGGCCCCGACATGGCCCCCATACCCCCCGACGGCTTTGCCCAAGAAGTCGCCTCAAGCGGTGACTTCTTGGGCAACCGGCGATCCCGCCCAAGAGGCACCACGCGGATGAAGGGGGCCGCCGGCGGGGCTAACCGGGGACCGGATTCGGCGTCAAAGCCTCTCCGTCAGGCGGCTTAGATGCTAGCCGAGGAGCAGTGCTGTTGACACCACTGATGTCGGCGTCGACGACGAGGGGAGAAGACCTGTTTCCGTGACAAACCCCTCACGCATGATCGGGATACCGAGTGTCGACCCAATGGCGACCGCCGAGTCGACATCCAAGACGGTTGTCGAAATGACAACTTCGCATCGCCCCAGTTTCGGTGTCGACAACACCGTCCCAGGATCGCCCCTCAGACTGGCCGCGTTCTTCTTGGGGCTCAGTGTTCTCTTTCCCATCGTTGCCATATGGGCTCCTGTCTCATGCCACTTTGAGGTCCCGCTGGCGTATTGATTGTGACACGTTCTAGATTTAGATCCGTCAGAAAGATGTCGGTATGATGGGCCGATTCAACATACGCACCAGCGATCTTCTCAAGCTTGACCTTGTTCGATGGGGTCTGGCCTTCACTCACGAACGGCACCATGGCGGCGGCAAGACCGACGAGCTGTTGTTCGTTGACGGCACCGAGCCCGATGCCTCCCTGTGCGAGCAGCACCATCTGCTGCATGATCTGCTGTGTTGTCAGGGGCGCTGTGGCTGGTGCAGCGACCCGCGTCTCAAGTTCGTGCAGCGGTTGGAACGGCTCGGTCATCTTCAGGGCATTTTCATACTCCACATAGAGCCGCCACATGACGTCCGCCAGATCGTCCGCCGCCTCCGTGACCTTGAGATGGAGATCCGTCTTTGCTTCCTTTCGATTGATCGGGTGCCCGTGATAGAAGAGGTTCGATTTCAGATTATCTATGATTTGGTCGATCTCGTGCTCTTGAGTCTCCAGCGACATGTGCTGTTTCAGCAGCTTTCGAGCCATCATCCGCGCCTGTTGGTGAGAACGTTGAACATTCCCGAGCGCGAGCGGATGAATTTTCTCGGTCAGCGCCACGACGGCTTGGATCAATTCATCCTCGTGGTGGATACCGATTTCGTCCTGAATGAGCCTGAAGTACGCGGTGACGTCTTCGACACTAATCGGGAGCGGCTGCCCAGGATTCTGAGGATGAGGCGGATTGAAAAGATTCGCCACCGACGGATCAATCGGCCCGAGCACGCCCATTCTGTGCATGATGATTTCGTCCGCGCCCATCGCAACGAGCGTGGCAGCGCTGAATGCTCGGTGGGGCACGAGGACCGCAAACTTCTGTGTGTATTCCCGAATCAGACTGACGAGCCTCCAGGGAACGGTGCCCTGTCCACCATTGCTATGGATGAAGAGGTCGACGCCGTCTCCAGCCTTGTCACGCCCCTCCTCAAGGTGGTCATAGAAGAGACGGATAACGTCGTCGGCCATTGCGATTTCGTGATTGCCTCTAGTCGACGTCACATAAACGAGACAGAGGCGATTCGATTGCAACGACTGAAGCTTCTCGATCAGGGCAACGCGCTCGGCCCGTGGCATGGGAGTCCGGTTAGAGTTGCAGATCGCAACGTATCTGTCAAGGTGTCCTATGGGTGTCCCAAGGCGAGGTTTCGCCGCCTGTCAGCCGAGCGGTGTCCGGCCCTTTTGAGGCGGCCGGAGCTTATGAGACAAAACCGGCCCGGGGGTGACTTTTGGGCAGGTCCCCGACTTCTTGGGCAGGACTGACTTTACAGGCAAAGCTCCCCCGACGCTCGGAGCGCCGCGGCAAAGCCGTGGCGCTTCTCGATACTCCGATAGGTTCACCGTTCGCCGCGCGCGTTGCTCGTTCAGAAATCCTCCGAGCTAATTTTACGGGGCAGGCGGAAAGAGATTCTCGCCGTTCCGCCACGCGATCTGCTCCGCGATGTCGGGCGGGAGCTGGGCGAGCCAGCGTTGGACGTCTCGCATGCCGTCGGCGATCGTCTCCCACCGTGAGGTCACCCAGGTGTCCGTGCCGACCATGAAGCGGTCGGGGAACTTCACGAAGACGGCCCGCCACTCGGGATCGAGCGTGCCGGCCGGCGCGACGTCGGAGCGGAGCGCCAGCTCGACCCACAGCCTGGGGTAACGCTCGAGGAGCCGGCTGACAGTCGACGCCGGCGCGGACATGCCGGCGTGCGCCCACAGCATGCGCACGCGCGGGTAGGCCGTGAGGAGCTTCTCGATCGTGACGTCGTCCACGTGGCATTGCAGAAAAAGATCG
>JBGPYK010000384.1:0-3525 GCA_041493245.1 Methylomirabilia bacterium
CCGGGAAGCCACGGATCGACCTTCGGCGGCACGCCGTTCGTCGCGTCGGTCGCGCTCGCGACGCTCACCACGGTCCTTGACGAGAAGATCCCGGAGCGGGCGGCGCGCATGGGCCGCTATCTGATGGACGGGCTGCGCGCGCTGGCGGGCACGCATGCGACGATCCGGGAGGTCCGCGGACGTGGCCTCCTCATCGGCGTGGGGCTCGGCCGGACGGCCGGTCCGCTCGTCGACGCCTGCCGCGACGCCGGCCTGCTTGTGCTGAGCGCGGGGGAGCAGGTGCTTCGCCTGGCGCCCCCGCTCATCGTCGACGAGCGCGACTGCGACCGGGCGCTCGGGATCATCGACGCCGCCTTCGGGAAGCTCGCCGCGTGACCCACTTCCTCTCGGCGGCCGACCTGACGCGCGAGCGGGCGCTCCATCTGTTCCGAGTCACCGCGGAGCTGAAGCAACGCCGCAAGGCCGGCCGTCACGTCAGCGCGCTGGCCGGCCGGACGCTCGCCCTGATCTTCGAGAAGCCGTCGCTGCGCACCCGTGTCACCTTCGAGGTCGGGATCATCCAGCTCGGGGGACGCGCCGTGTACCTCGCCGGGGCGGAGATCGGCATGGGGACGCGTGAGGCCGTGCCCGACGTGGCGCGCAACCTCTCGCGCTGGGTGGACGGGATCGCCGCCCGTGTGTACGCCCACGCCACGGTCGAATCCCTGGCCCAGCACGCGACGATCCCGGTGATTAACGCGCTCTCCGACTTCGAGCATCCGTGCCAGGCGATCGCCGACTACTTCACGCTGTGGGAGCGCGGCCTCGACCCGAGCCGCCTGCGGCTGGCGTGGCTGGGCGACGGCAACAACGTCTGCCACTCGATGCTCCTTCTCGGCGCGCTCCTCGGCACCCGGCTCACGGTCGGGTGCCCCCCGGGCTACGAGCCGGACCCGCGTGTGCAGGAGACCGTGCGCCGGCTCGGTGGGCACCTGACGGTGACGCCGGACGCCAAGGAGGCAGCGGCGGACGCCGACGTGCTCTACACGGACGTCTGGACGAGCATGGGGCAGGAGGCCGAACGCGAGCAGCGCCTCGAAGCCTTCCGTCGCTATCAGATCAACGAGACCTTGCTCGGGTTCGCCCAGCCCCGGGCGCTCGTGATGCACTGCCTGCCCGCCCACCGCGGCGAGGAGATCACGGACGGCGTGCTCGATGGCCCGGCGAGCATCGTGCTCGATCAGGCCGAGAACCGGCTGCACGCGCAGAAGGCGGTCATCCTCGACCTGCTCGGAGCCGGCCTCGATGACACCTGAATCATCGAGCGATCTCACCGCTCGCCTCGCGGCTCCCGGCGGCTCCGCCGCCGAGATCCCCGCTCGGCTCGCACCGCGACGAGTCGTCCTCGCGTACTCGGGCGGGCTCGATACCTCCGTCATCCTCCGCTGGCTCATCGAGCGCTACCACTGCGAGGTCGTCGCGTTCTGCGCCGACCTCGGCCAGGGCGAGGAGCTGGTCACGGTGCGCGACAAAGCGATGCGCACCGGGGCGAGCTGCGTGCACATCGTCGACCTGCGCGAGGAGTTCGTCCGCGACTTCATCTTCCCGATGCTGCGCGCCAACGCCGTGTACGAGGGCGTCTACCTCCTCGGCACGTCGATCGCGCGGCCGCTCATCGCCCGCGCCCAGGTGGAGATCGCCCACCGGGAGGGCGCGGACGGCGTCGCCCACGGGGCCACGGGCAAGGGCAACGACCAGGTCCGCTTCGAGCTGACCTACGCGGCGCTGGCGCCCGAGCTGCGCGTCATCGCGCCCTGGCGCGAGTGGGAGCTGAGCTCGCGCACCGCGTTGATCGAGTTCGCCCGGCGCCACGACATCCCCGTGCCCGTGACCGCGGAACGGCCCTACAGCACGGACCGCAACCTGTTCCACATCTCCTACGAGGGCGGGATCCTCGAGGACCCGTGGGCGGAGCCGCCGGACAAGATGTTCCTCCTCACCAATTCGCCCCAGGCCGCTCCCGACGTGTCCCTCCGCGTGGAGATCGACTTCGAGGCGGGAGATCCGGTGGCGGTCGACGGCGAGCGGCTTGGTCCCGTGGCCCTGCTCACGCGGCTGAACCGGCTCGGCGGCGAGCACGGCATCGGGCGCGTGGACCTCGTCGAGAACCGCTTCGTGGGGATGAAGTCACGCGGGGTGTACGAGACGCCGGGCGGGACCATCCTCCACGTCGCGCGGCGCGCGCTGGAGTCGCTCACCCTCGACCGCGAGGTCCTGCACCTGCGCGACTCGCTGGTGCCGCGCTACGCCGAGATGATCTATTACGGCTTTTGGTACGCGCCGGAGCGCGAGGTCCTCCAGGGCCTGATGGACGACTGCGCCCGCGGCGTCACCGGCACCGTGCGCGTCACGCTCTACAAAGGGAACGTGACGGTGGCCGGCCGGCGCTCGCCGCGCTCGCTCTACCGCACCGACTTCGCCACGTTCGAGGCCGACTCCGTCTACCGCCAGCGCGACGCCGAAGGGTTCATCAACCTCAACGCGCTGAGACTGCGGATCCGCGCCCTGCGAGACAAACGTGAGGAGGGCTGACGCCCCCCTCCCCTTCGATGGCGCCGGCGAAGCCGGCGCGCGGACGCCCCATGCGTCTTGACGTTGCGCTCACGCCGGACGCCCTCGATCGCGAGGCGCTGGCGGCGTCGACGGTGCTGGTGGTGGACGTACTGCGCGCGAGCACCACGATGATCACGGCCCTCGGCAACGGCTGCGCCGGGATCGTCCCCGTGGCCGACCCCGACGAAGCGCTTCGCCGGAAGCGGGCGGCCGGCGACGGTGCGCTCGTCGCCGGCGAGCGGCGGGGCGAGACGGTTGCGGGCTTCGACCTCGGCAACTCGCCGCTCGAGTTCACCCGCGAACGCGTCGGCGGCAAGCTCGTGATCTTCACGACCAGCAACGGGACGCGGGCGCTGCTCGCCGCGCGGTCGGCGACGGCGGTGGGCGTCGCCGCCCTCGTCAACGTGACCGCCGCGGCGGCTTGGGCGCTGGCGGGTGGCCGCGACGTGACCGTGCTGTGCGCGGGGGAGCGTGGCGCGGTCTCCCTCGAGGACCAGGCGTGCGCAGGGTTGCTCGTGGACCGGCTGATGCGGAACGAGCCGCGGGCCCAGGCGACCGAGGCCGCCCGGCAGGCGCTCGAGGTGGGCCGCCGCTACGACAAGGCCGTGGCGCGTCTGGCCCACGACTCGTCCTGGGGACGCCACTTGGCCCTCGCCGGTCGAGCGGCCGACGTCGCCGCCTGTCTCGTCCTCGATACGACCACGCTGGTCCCGATCTTCGCGACCGACGTTGACACGGTGATCGCGGGCTGACGATCATGAACCTTCCCACCGGCCTCACGATCACGCGGATCGTCCTGGTCCCGTTCCTCATCGTGTTCCTCATTTCCTCGTCGAGGGTCCACGCCGTCATCGCCGCCGCGATCTTCATCCTGGCCGCCCTGACCGACTGGCTCGACGGCCTCATCGCCCGGCGCCGCAACCAGGTCACGAC
>JBGPYK010000450.1:0-3103 GCA_041493245.1 Methylomirabilia bacterium
GCGCACCTCGTGCACAGCGCGCCGTCGGTCGGCGTTCGCGACTGGAGCGACTTGCGCATCGCCGTGGCCGCGGGCGCGTGGCTCGCCGCGGCCCGCCCCGGCGACGTCATCGAGATCGTCTCCGACGACCGCGCCTTCGACGCGGTGGGTGACGTAGCCGCGAGTCTCGGGATCCCGTTCCGGCGGCTTTCGTACCGCGGCCTGACGGGGGCGCCGGTCGAGGCCGAGCCGCGCCGGGTGCCCGAGCATCGCGTCTCGGAAAGCCGCGCTCCGGCGCGCGATGCCGGTAGCCATCGGTATCGCGGGCGCCGCCGTGGCCGGGGGCAGGGTGGTCCCGCCCGGCCCGTGTCGCCGCCGCCCGTGTCGCTCGTGGCCGGCGACCGCGGCCCGGGCGCGATCGTTCACGCCCCCCCACCACCCGCGGGGGAAGCCCACACGGCGCCCCACGACGAGATCATCGCCGTCGTGCGGGACCTCATGAGCGGTTCACCGAATCGGACGATCACCATCGACACGCTGGCCAACGCGCTCAAGGAGCGGGGATTCAGCCGGACGTCCGGTTCGCCCCGGCTCATCACCCGCCTGCGCCGCATCAAGGAGATCGAGCTGAGCCGCGCGGGGATGATCACGCTCGTGGGCTCCGTCGCGGTCGAGAACGGAGCGGAGGAGCCGGAGGCCGTGGAGCGCAAAGACGTCGAGGCCGTGGAGCGCAAAGACCTCGAGGCCGTGGAGCGAGTGGACGAAGACCTCGAGGCCGGCGGCGACGGACCCGAGCCCGGCAACGAGGCGCTCGTGGTCCGCCAGCCCGCGGACGATCCCCTCGGCCAGTTGCGCCGGCGCCGCCGCGGCGGGCGGCGCGGTGGGCGAGGTCGCCGCCGACCGGCGGCACACCCGGCGCAGCCGTGAGGATCGACGTGTGGCACATCGTCCTCGCCGCCGCGGGCTAGGAGCCCGTCAGAGTATCGAGGACCGCCCCGGCCAAGCCGGGGCGGTCCGGCTGACCCTCCTCGAGCGCATCCAGCGCAAGGTGTTGTGGCTCAGCACCTATATGGTCCATCACGCCAACACGGCGACGGATGGGACCAAGGTCGGCGGGCATCAGGCCTCGTCGGCCTCGGCCGTGAGCCTCCTGACCGCGCTCTATTTCCACGCGCTGCGTCCGAGCCACGTCGTGGCCCTCAAGGCGCACGCCGCTCCCGCCTTCTACGCGATCCAGTACCTGCGCGGGCGCCTCACCGCCGCCGACCTCCAAACGCTGCGGAGCTTCGGTGGACTCCAGGCCTATCCGAGTCGCCGCAAAAACCCCGCGATCGTTGACCTCTCGACCGGCTCCATGGGGCTCGGCGCAGTCGCCGCGACGTTCGGCGCCCTCGGTACTCGGTACGTGCTCGATCACGTGCCGGCCGGCGGCGAGGGGAAGGGCCGGGGTCCCGAACGCTGGATCGTCATGGTGGGCGACGCCGAGCTGGACGAGGGCAACGTGTGGGAGGCGCTCGGCGAAGACCTTCTCGCCGGACTCGACAACGTGCTGTGGATCGTCGACGTCAACCGACAGAGCCTCGATCGCGTCGTTCCCGACGCGCGCCGCCGTCAGCTCCCCGCGCTGTTCGCCGCCTTTGGCTGGCGGGTCATCGAGCTGCGCTACGGGCGGCGGCTGGCCGCGCTCTTCGCGCGCCGCGGCGGCGACCGCCTGCGCGCGCGGCTCGACGCGATGCCATACGCGGAATACCAGAGCCTGCTCCGGCTGCCGCCCGCGGCGATTCGCAAGGCGCTGGCGGCGCTCCCCGGCGGAGGCAGTGACGCAGTCGTCGACCGACTCCTTGCGGGTGTCGCCGACGCGGAGCTGCCCGGCCTCGTCTGCGACCTCGGCGGTCACGACCTCGCCGAGATCCTCGACGCGCTGACCGAGGCCGAGCGCGAGCGCGGCCGCCCCTCGGTGATCCTCGCCCACACGATCAAGGGATGGGGGCTGCCGCTCGCCGGGGATCCCCTCAATCACACGGCGCTCCTCTCCCAGGCCCAGATCGACACGCTCCGCGCGGCGCTCGACATCGCCCCGGGCGAGGAGTGGTTCGCGTTCCCCGCCGGGAGCCCGGAGGCCGAGCTGATCGCGGGCCTGCCGCCGCTCTTCACTCCGCCGCCGGCGCCACCCGCCGGCGCCGCCGTCCCCGAAAGTGTCGACGAGACGTACCCGGGCGAAACGTCGACGCAGGAGGCGTTCGGCCGCGTCCTCGGAGCGCTGAGCCGGCGCCCGGTGGCCGACGCGATCGTCACCGTCTCCGCCGACGTGGCCGTGACCACGCACCTGGCCGGCTGGATCAACCGCCGCGGCGTCTATGCGCCGGTGGCCCGCCGCGATTTCTTCGCGGAGGTGCCGCAGGCGGTGCGGTGGAGCGAGGGGCCGCGCGGGCAGCATCTCGAGCTGGGCATCGCCGAGCACAATCTCTTCCTGCTCCTCGGCGCTCTCGGACTCGCGCACGAGCTGTCGGGGACGACGCTGCTCCCCATCGGGACGCTCTACGATCCGTTCGTCATGCGCGGCCTCGACGCGCTCTACCACGCCCTCTACGCGGGCGGGCGGTTCATCGTCGTCGCCACCCCGTCGGGCGTGAGCCTCGCTCCGGAGGGCGGGGCTCACCAGTCCGTCATTACACCCGGCATCGGTGTCGCCGTGCCCGGCCTCGCTTACTACGAGCCGGCCTTCGCGCGCGAGGTGGAGTGGATCCTGCTCGCCGCGCTTCGCGATCTCGCGACCCGCACGGGCGAGAGTCTGTACCTCCGGCTCTCGACCCGCCCGATCGATCAGCGTCTCGCGCCCACCGCCGACGCGGATCACCGCCGGCGCGTGCTCCGCGGCGGCTACCGGCTGCTCGACGCGCGCCGCGATCCCGGCTTCGACCCCGACCGCGCGGTGCACCTCTTCGCCGCCGGCGTCATGGTGCCGGAGGCGGTAGCGGCGAGCCACATGCTGCGGGACGAGCGCGTGTTCGCAAACGTCTTCGTCGTCACGAGCCCCGACCGCCTCTACCGGGGCCTGGCGGCGCCCCACCCGTACCTGGAGGAGCTGGTCGATCCCGACGAGGAGGACGTGCCCGTTGTGTCC
>JBGPYK010000108.1:0-7132 GCA_041493245.1 Methylomirabilia bacterium
CTGCTCTTCGTCGGCGGCCTCGTGATCTTCGCGCAGAACTCGGCCATCGCGCCCTTCATCTATACGCTGTTCTGACCGACGGGTTGGGGGGCGAGAGCCGGCATGTGCCGATGTCCCCGCCGGCCCAGTGCAGGAAGTGCAGGAAGTGAGCGTGCTACTCGCCGATGATCTGAATCGTGATCTCTCGTTTCCGCGGCCCGTCCAGCTCGGCGAAGATGATCGACTGGAAGCGGCCCAGCGTGAGGTCGCCGTTGTTGACGCCGACGGCGATGTTCCGCCCGAGGAGCGCCGCACGGAGATGCGAGTGGGCGTTGCCGCGCTCGCAGTCGGAGTAGCGCGGGTCGTTGTGTCGGTAACCGTTCCGCTCCGGCACCAAGCGCTCGATGAGACTCTTGAGATCCTCGATGAGTGCGGCCTGGTACTCGTTGATGAACAGCGCGCACGTCGTGTGCATCGTGTTGATGAGGGCCATGCCGGTCGTGACGGGGAACTGCTGGATCGCGTCGCGAACGAGCTTCGTGATGTCGGAGACCTCGGTCGGCTCTTCGCTCTGCAACGTGAATGAGGTACTGAATGCCTTCATTTCGTGCCGTCTCCGTGACGCGCAACGTAATAATTTGGCTGGCCTTTGCCCCAGCGCTGCCGCGTGTAGACCAACTGGTACGATAACGACAACGGACCAGTAAAGTCAACCTCTCCCGCCCAAGCCGCCCAAGCCCTGGTTCGGCGGCTCGGTGCCGAAGTCATCCCGGCGTCTTCGGGTCCAGAAGGTCGCGGAGCCCGTCCCCCAGCAGGTTGAGCCCGAGCACGGTCAGGGCAATCGCCCCGCCCGGGAACAGCGCGAACCAGGGGCTCATGGACAGGAAGTTCTGCGCGTCCTTGAGCATGAGGCCCCAGGACGGGTACGGCGGCTGGGTCCCGAGCCCGAGGTAGGCGAGCGCGGCCTCCGCCAGCACGGCCACCGGAAAACTCGTCGTCGCCTGGATGATCAGGGGCGGGAGCGTGTTCGGGAGCACGTGGCACGCCACCACCCGTCGGTCGGAGGCGCCGAGGGCCTGGGCGGCGAGCACGAACTCGCGGGCACGCAGCTCGAGGAAGCTCCCCCGGGTGAGGCGCGCGAAGACGGGGACGAAGGCGATACCGATGGCGACCATGCTGATGGCGATGCCCGGGGCGAAGACGGCGGTGAAGAGGAGCGCCGAGAGGATGGCCGGGAAGCCCTGGACGGCGTCGCTCAGCCGCATGAGCGCCTCGTCCAGCCAGCCGCCGACATAGCCGGAGAGTATCCCGATCAGCATGCCGACGACGGCGCCGATCCCCACCGCGATCACGCCGACGGCGATCGACGTGTGGGTGCCGGCGATCACGCGCGAGAGGATGTCGCGGCCGAAGTGGTCGGTGCCGAAGGGATGGGCGGCCGACGGACCCTCGAGCCGCGCGGCGATGGACATGGCGAGCGGATCGGTCGGCGTCCACATGAAACTCGCCGCGGCGGTGAGGACCAGAAGCGCCGTGATGGCGGCGCCCAGCGCGAACGTCACATGATGGAGGGCGCGCCGGGACGGTCTACTCATACCGGATGCGCGGATCGAGGACGGCGTACGCCAGGTCCACCGCGAAGTTGATCGCGATGATCGCCGACGCGATGAAGAGGGTCACGCCCTGGACGACGGGCAGGTCACGGGCGGCGATGGCGCCGAGGGCCAGGCGGCCGAGGCCGGGCAGGGCGAAGACCGACTCGAGGACGATGCTGCCCGCGATGAGCTGGCCGAGCTGGACGCCGGTCACCGTCAGCACCGGGATCATCGCATTGCGAAAGGTGTGCTTGCCGACCACCGTGCGCTCGCTCAGGCCCTTGGCCCGCGCCGTCCGCACGTAGTCCTCACCGAGGACGTCGAGCACCGCGGAGCGCGTGGCCCGGATGAGCACGGCGGCCTGAAAGAAGCCGAGGGCGAGCGCGGGGAGCAGCAGGGACTTCAGGGCCGGCCCGAGCCCCTTCGACCAGCCCTCGAAGCCGCCGGACGGCGCCCAACCCAGGCGCACGGAGAAGAGCAAGATCAGGAGCAGCCCGGACCAGAAGGACGGGACGGCGATGCCGAGTTGGGAGATGATCATCGTGAGATAGTCGCCCGCCCGCCCCCGCTGCGTCGCCGCGTAGAGGCCGAAGGGAAGCGCCGTGAGCGTCATGAAGAGCGCGGCGAGCAGCGCCAGCGGGAGCGTGACCGGAAAGCGGCTCACGATGAGCTGGCCGACGGGGAGGTCGTACTGGATGGAGACGCCGAGGTCTCCGCGCAGCGCGCGGCCGAGCCAGTTGACGTACTGGACGAGGAGCGGCTGGTCGAGTCCCATCGCGTGCCGGAGGCGTGCGGTCGCTTCGGGGCTGCCCTGCGTGCCCATGATCACGAGCGCGGGATCGCCGGGAAGCACGCGGACCACCACGAAGACGAGGAGGGAGACGGCGAAGAGGGTCGCCACGAACGCCGCGACCCTCCGGAGGACGTACCGCCGCATGGAGCCCTCCGCGGGCTACTTGGCCCAGGAAACCTCCGAGAGGTCCACGGACGGCATCGGGAGATCCTTCCAGAAACCCTGGACGCCTTTCTTCGTGACGAGGAGGCGCGGGTAGTCGTAGAGCCACACCGCCGGCGCATCCTCCACCAGCATGTGCTGCATCCGGACGAACAGCTCGCGCCGCGCCTTGTCGTCGAGCGTCTGCAGCGACGTCCGGTACAGCTCCTGGAACTTCGGGCTGTCGTAGCGGAAGTAGTATTTCGGGTTCGCGTAGTTGTCGATGTCCCACGCCTCGGCATGGCCGATGATGGTGAGGTCGTAATCCGCCTCCTTCCATACTCGGGCCAGCCACTGTCCCCACTCGATCTGCTCGATCTTCACCCGGACGCCGACCTTGGCGAGCTGGTTCGTGACGATCTCGCCGGTGCGCACCGTGTAGTAGTACTGAGGCGCCACCTTCAGCACGGTGTCGAACCCGTTGGGGTAGCCGGCCTCGGCGAGGAGCTTCTTGGCCTTCGTCGGGTCGTAGGGCATGGCGTTGGCGAGGTCGACGAAGTACGGGTTCAGCGGGTCGACGTTGGTCCCGAGGAGGCGGCCGAGTCCGAACATCGCCCCCTTCAGGATCTCGGGCCGGTCGATCGCGTAGGTGAGGGCGCGCCGCACCTGGACGTCGCTATAGGGCTTGCGCGAGTTGTTCATGGCGAGGATGACGTCGTTGGTCGTGTCGCCCACGATCGCGGTGAAGCGCGGGTCCTTCCGGAGCTCGGTCACGTGCTCGGGCCCGAGGCCGAAGGTGGAGACGTCGATGTCGCCCGCCTTGAGCGCGGCCAAGGCGGCATTGGGATCGGGGATGAAGCGGAAGGTGACGCGGTCGAGCTTGGGCAGCCCCTTCGCCCGGTAGTCGGGGTTCCGCTCGAGCACGATGCGGTCGCCCGGCGTCCACTGGGCGAATTTGAAGGGCCCGGTCCCGAGGGGCGCCGTCTTGAGCGTGCCCACGGCCTCCCGCGGGTAGATGACGGAGCCCTGCCGGGCCAGGTTCCAGAGAAACATGGCGTCGACGTTCTTGAGCACGAAGGTGATCGTGGAGTCGTCCCTGACGATGATGGCGCTGATGCTCTCGTAGTGCTTCGGATGGGGATGCTTCGTCTCCGGGTTCATCGCCCGCTCGACGACGAACTTGACGTCGGCCGCCTTCATCTCCCGGCCGTTGTGGAAGCGAACGCCGCGGCGGAGGAAAAACGTGTAGTTCAGGTTGTCGGTGGTGTGCCAGCGCTCGGCGAGCCAGGGCACGAGCCGGCCGTGGGCGTCGACCTTCACCAGACACTCCTGGATGTTGTAGAAGACGACCGCCGCGATCGCCGAGGCGGGGCTGGCGGTGAGGTCGAGGCCGGGGGGCTCGGTCGAGGTTTGGACGACGAGGCTGGAGGCGGGCGCCGCGGCGGCGCCGGGCGCCGCCAGCCACGCGGCGAGAAGCAGCACGATCAGCGAAGCGACTGGGCGCCGCCGCATCAGACCCTCCTGTTCATCAAGTCGTCCAGGGGAACCCGCCGTCGCAGTCGACGACCGGCTCGTTGCCGTCGGGGTCCGCGTCCCCGCTCTCTCCGTCACGTGGATTATACCGAACATGACGGGAGGGGCCTGCCATCACCCCGGGGGCTTCCGTGCTAGCATCAGCGCCGATGCTTGCCGGCCGCAGGCCGATGAAAAAGGGTCATCTGCGTCGTTGGCTCGGTCGCGCCTCGCTGCGGCGTACGCGGCGTACGCCTCACTCGGCACTTCCCTCGCCGCCTAGCATCTGGCCCTTTTTGATCGGCCTGCGGCGTTTTCATCGGCCTGGTAGCCTGGGCGACTGTTCACGCCCACCGCGATGACGGAATTTCACCAAAAGGTCGTCTTCATCACCGGGGCCTCCTCCGGCATCGGGGCCGCGCTCGCCCGTGAGTTCGCCCGCCGGGGCGCCGACGTGGCGCTCGCGGCGCGGAGAGTCGACCGGCTCATGGGCGTCGCGGCCGACGTACGCCGGCTGGGGCGCCGGGCCGCGGTGATCCCGTGCGACGTGACGAAAGACGGCGACCTCGAAGCCGCGGTCGGGGCCACCCTCGCCGAGCTGGGGCGGATCGACGTGGTCGTGGCGAACGCCGGATTCGGCGTCGTGGGGCGATTCGACGGGTTGACGCTGGCCGACTACCGCCGGCAGCTCGAGACGAACGTCTTCGGGGTGCTGCGCACGGCGTACGCGGCCCTCGGGGAGATCAAGCGGACGCGCGGGATCCTCGTCATCATCGGCAGCGTCAGCGGCCACATCGCCGTGGAGCGGGGCTCCGCCTACTCCATGAGCAAGTTCGCCGTGCGCGCGCTGGCGCAATCCCTCGCCGACGAGCTGGAGCCGGAGGGAGTCGGAGTGACCCTCATCAGTCCCGGATTCGTCGCCTCGGAGCTGTCCACCGTGGACAATCACGGCGTCCGGCATCCGGGCGCCGTGGACCGCACTCCGTCCTGGCTTCGCATGCCGTCCGAGAAGGCCGCCAGGCAGATCGTGACGGCGGTGGCCCGGAGACGGCGGGAACGCGTCATCACCGGCCACGGCAAGGCGGCGGTGTTCCTCCAGCGCCACGTCCCGTGGCTCCTGTCGTCTCTGATCCGGCTCGCCGGCTTACGCGGACGGAAACCGATCGCGCCCGCGTCCCCCTGATCTTGGCCGCTAGCCTACCGCTCGCCTAGTCCTAACCCGGAGGATTCATGAACGAGCGACGCGCGCGCCGAACGGTGACACGGCGGGAGGCGCGTTCGACTACCGTGGGCGAGTTCATGAATAATTTAGGCTCGTGTCGTGAGTTAGAAATCCGCGCACCACGGTTGCCGCTGTGGGGCCGCGGAGGAGCGAGTGGCACCGGGTCGCGACGACCCGTTCCTGCCAACCGAAACGCGAGCGCGATCGACATGGTTGGGAACGCCAAACACGGAACAGCGGACCTGCCGAGGCCGTGGTCGCGCGACCCGGTGCCATTCGCTCCTCCGCGGCCCCACAGCGCGCCCCCCGAGCGACGAACTTCTGATTCACGACACGCGTCTCCTCGGTTGAAGACGCCGCCCGACGCGATTAGACTATTCCCCGCTGTGCCGGGCGACCTTACCGCTCGGGGCTCGCGCTCCGAGGGCGCCCGCCAGGAGGAGTCGTGCAGGTCGTGACCGTGATGCGCTCACACCGATCAGGTGGCCAGGGCCGCTGATGACAACCCAACCACAGTTCGACGCGGAGCACGTGTCCCGCGTCACCCTGCCCCTGATCGACGTCTGAGTCGAGTGGAGACCGCTATGCCGACCGGAGCCTTCGGCGCCGCCGATTTCAAGGTCTTCGACGTGAAGGGGTTCCAGCCGCGGATGACTCAGATCCGCGAGCGAGTCCGGCCGAGGCTCGAGGCGCTCGGCCACAGCCTGGCGCCCGCCATCCAGCGCACGACCGGCGAGGAGATGTTCGCCCACGTTGCCAAGCATGCGCGGCGGACCGTGAACCCGCCCGACGACACGTGGGTGGCGTTCGCCGCCGACCGCCGCGGCTACAAGAAGCACTGCCACTTTAAGGTTGCCGTCTCCCGCCATTGCGTCCGCTTCCTCTTCGAGGTCGGTCCCGAGCACGGCGACAAGACGCGATGGGCGGCGGCCTGGAAGAAGAGCGCACCGAAGATCGGTCCCGTGCTCCGGCGCGTCAAGGGCCTGGCGTGGTTCAAGAACGAGCACGACGAGACCCCGGCCGCCTCCCTCGGCGACCTCACGCTCGACGACCTGGGCGCGCTGGCGGACGAGATCGTCCGCACGCGCGACGGCCAACTCGTGCTCGGCCGTGTGGTCGCCGCGGAGGAGACCGCGCGCTGGACCGAGGCCCAATATCGCTCAGCTGCTCTGGAGACGTTCCGCGCCCTCGCGCCCCTCTATCGCCTGCGGTAGTGGCCACGACGACGGCCACCATCTTCGACATGGACGGGGTCCTCGTCGACTCGGGGGCGCCGCATCGCGAGGCGTGGACGCGGATGCTCGGGGAGTTGGGCGTCCCGGTGCCGCCCGAGTTCTGGAAGCGGACGATCGGGCGGCCGGCGACCGAGGCCGTGCCGCTCCTGCTCGGAGCGCCCGTCCCGCACGCCGAAGCCCGCCGGCTCGCTCAGCGCAAGCACGAGTATTACCTGACGCTGGCGGCGCGGGGCCTCCCAGCCGTACGCGGCGTCTCGGAATTCGTGGAGCTGCTGCGCCTCCGCCATGTTCCCCTCGCCGTCGCGACCTCGGCGCGACGGTCCGACGTGGACGAGCTGCTCGGTCCGCTCGGCCTCACGGAGCGCTTCACGGCCATCGTCACGGCCGAGGACGTCGCGCGCGGCAAGCCGGATCCCGAGGTCTACCTCCTCGCCGCCCGCCGGCTCGGCGCGCCTCCCCAGGCCTGCCTCGTGTTTGAAGACGCGGTCGTCGGTGTGGAGGCGGCGCGGCGGGCCGGTATGCGCGTGTTCGGCGTCGCCACCGCCTATGACCCCGCGGATCTCCTGGCCGCGGGCGCCGAGCGGGTGATTGCAACGTTCGAGGGGCTCGCGTGGCCTCTGTGAGCGAGCCCGCGTTCTGGGAGGATCTCTACGGC
>JBGPYK010000375.1:0-3602 GCA_041493245.1 Methylomirabilia bacterium
GTCGAGCATCAGGACCACGTCGGCGTTGCGCTCGCGGTGATGCTGAGTGACATAGAGCGTTCCCAGCCGGAGCGAGGCGCGCCAGTTCACCTGTCTGATCCGGTCGCCGGGCGCGAACTGCCGGATGTCGCCGGGCTCGATTCCCTCGCCGAAGGCGCGCGACACGTAGTCGCCGATCGACGTCTGCGTGTGGCGGGGACGCGGGAGGCTCCGGAGCGGAGCGATTCGTGGATACACGCGCACGAGCTTCGGATCGACGTGGCGCCGCTCCCAGGCGCGGACGCCCCAGCGGTCGCGGACCCGGACGACGATCGTCCCCAAGTCGTGCACGCCGCGGACAGGACAGCGCATCTCGTAGTTCCAAGATACTGTCCCGCCCGGCCGGAGGGTCATCACCGCGCGGTTGAGCCCGGACGCGAGGTCGCAGCCCCGCGGAAGGGGCTCGAGCAGCTCCATGAGCGGGACCGCCGACTTCGCCGTCACGGTCACCGTCACCGTCAGGCCCTCGCCCTCGAACACGCGGTCCGCGGAGACCTGGTGGGTCAGGGAATAGTCCGGGACGGAAGATCTCAGGGTGAGCGTGGCCAGCGCGAGCACGAGTGGCAGCGCGGCGACGAACAGCTCCGGTCGTGCGGACAGGACGGCGAGCGAGAACGCCCAGGCGGCCACGGTGAGCAGCGACAGGCCGAGCGGCGTGATGCGCCAGGTCATCGGGCATCCGCGGCGGGTGCCGGCACCTGCACCAGCAGGCTCTGCACGACCTGCGCCGCCGAGACTCTCGACGCCCACAGCTCAGGCTTGAGGATGAGCCGGTGCGCCAGCGCCGGGACCGTCATGGCCTTCACGTCGTCCGGCAACACGAAGTCACGGCGCCGGAGGGCGGCCAGGGCGCGCGCGAGCTTGAGCAACGCGAGCGTCCCGCGGGGCGAAGCGCCGAGCGCCACCCGGTGATCGGTGCGCGTGGCCCGTACGAGATCCACGATGTAGCGCTCGGTCACGCCGGCTACGTGGACGTCTTCCAGGCTGCCCTGCATCGCCAGCAGCTCGGTGCGCGAGGTCACGGGGGCGATGGTGATCGTGTCGTCGCGCCGCCGCCGCCGCCGGGCCAGGATCTCCATTTCTTCCTCTTGGTCCGGGTAGCCCACGGCCACGCGCAGCAGGAAGCGGTCGAGCTGAGCCTCGGGCAGGGGATAGGTGCCCTCCAGCTCGATCGGGTTCTGCGTGGCGATCACGAGGAAGGGCGCCTCGAGCGGGAAGCGCTCCCCCTCGATGGTGACCTGCGACTCCTGCATTGCCTCGAGCAGCGCGCTCTGCGTCTTGGGCGTGGCGCGGTTGATCTCGTCGGCCAGGAGCAGGTGAGTGAAGATCGGGCCCGGGCGGAACTCGAAGCGGGCCTGGCGCTGATCGAAGAGGAAGCTGCCCGTGATGTCACTGGGCAGAAGGTCGGGCGTGAACTGGATCCGCTTGAAGCCGAGATCGAGGGCCCCGGCGACGAGTCGGGCGATGAGCGTCTTGGCCAGGCCCGGATAGTCCTCGATGAGGATGTGCCCATTGGCGAGGACGCCGGCCAGGATCTGCTCGAGCACCTCCGTCTTCCCGACGATCACCTGCGACAGCGCCGCGAGGATCTCCTGACAACGGTCGGCGACGGTGTCGATCTTCATGCGCGCTGTTCGACCTCGGCGATCAGGTGCTCGAGCGTGCTCAACACGGGGCCGCCTCGGCGCCTCCCGCGCCGCTCCGCCGGCCGGGGGAGGTTCGCACCGGCGAGCCGGAGCAACCGGGGCCACAGGATCGCGTCGAAGTAGCGCTGGCTCCGGGTACTGAAGACCAGCTCGTCGCGCAGCCTGAGGAAGCGCTCGTCCAGCTCCCGCGCCGGTGACACGGGAGGCGGCGTGTCGAGCGCGGACGATGGGTGTCCTTCGATCGAGCGCCGCACGCCGCGGATCACGCGGACGCAGCCGGCGACCACGATCACCGCGCACGCCAGCCGGATAGCCACCAGCCGCCACGACGGCCCCATCACGAGGTAAGCGGGAATGGCCGCAAGGACCAGCAGCACGGCGAGGAGGCCATGGGCGGCAAACCGGTATCGTGACCGTTCAGTGTGCGACGGCATCGGCTCGTCTCTCTTCGATGGACGCCTTGATCTCATCCAGCGCGTCGAGCGCGCGGTCGCGCTCCCGGGGCCCCAGCGCGCGATGGCTGAACCGCGCCAGCTCGAAGAGGCCGGTCAGCGTGGGCACGGTCCCGCGCGGGACGGGCAGACGCGGGAGCGCCTCGCGCATGAACTCCATCGGCGTGTGCCAGGGCTTCCGCTCAACCCCCGAGTCGGCCGCCACGCGCTCGAACCTTGCGTAGCAGCGGACGATGGCGCGGCGCGCGTCGGGCTCGGCGCGCAGGTCCTCGAGACTCTCCTCGACCGCCGCGGCCAGGGGGGGCAGCGGCGAGTCACCGGCTGCCCCCTCCCACCACTGCGCCAGCCGGTCGCCGAACGCGACCCATAACGCGAAGGCCAGGGCCCCGAAACCGGCCACGAGGGCCAGGACACCGAACGTCCAGGTGACGACGGGCGGAGCGACGGGGGCTTCTTGCGGAAGCGTGGGAGCGATCGCCGATCCGGCGCCAAGGCCCAGCGACAGCAGACCCGTCAAGGGTATCGCGCCACGCCACAGCAGGTAAGCGAGGACCACGAAGTTCAGGAGGGAAAGGATCTGCTTCAGGGTCCGCATCCACGGCGGGACCGGGGCTGCCTCGGAGCCGAGCGCGCCCGCCTCCTCCGCTCGCCGCGACCGCATGCGGCGCAGGAGACCCACGAGGAACACCAAAGCAGCGAGCGCGAAGAGTGTGACGATGGTGCCCGTCACCAGCTCCGGCAGGCGAATGGTTCCCGTGAGGTCATCGGGGCCACCCGCCGCGGGCCCCGCCATCCGGACGAGCGCCGCCAGCCCGATGACGAGGCTGCCGGCGAGGAGGGCCCAGGTGAGCGCGGATGCCACGAGCGACACCATGACGCGCTCCGAGGCCGAGCGCAAGGCTCGGTCTCCTTGACGGAGCCCCCGGGGCAGGAGCAGGATGGCCCGGACCAACGTCATGACCACCGACACGGCACCGGCGACAACCAGCCCGCTCGAGATGGCCCGCGCGCTTGCCCCGCGCATCCGCGAGCGGGCCGCCGAGATCGAGGCGGCGCGGCAGTTGCCCATGGATCTCGTCATGGAGATGGCGAACGCCCGGTTGTTCAAGGTCGCGGTGCCCGAGGCCGAGGGCGGTCTGGGCGCCGATATCATGACGACCCTGCGCGTGATCGAAGAGGTGGCGCGGGGCGACGGCTCGACCGGGTGGTGCCTGGCGATGGGGGTCAACACCTTCCGCCAGAGCGCGCAGCTCGCGCCCGAGGCGCGCCGCGAAATGTTCTACAGCGACCCGGTGGGCGTTTCCGCGGGGTCGGCCAACCCGCGGGGCCGCGCCGTCGCCGTGGCCGGCGGCTACCGTGTCACCGGGCACTGGTTTTTTGCCAGTGGCTGCATGCACGCCTCCTCGCTGAACGGCGCCTGCAAGGTCTTCGACGGTGACACGCCCCGGCTGCGGCCCGATGGCGA
>JBGPYK010000182.1:0-5489 GCA_041493245.1 Methylomirabilia bacterium
GTGCGCTTCACGATCTGGTCGACCCGCTCTCCCGACAGGAGCGCCAGCGCGTCGACGAAGACGACCCGGGCGATGCGCTCGCGGGCCAGCTCGGCGGCCTTGCAGACCACCATCCCCCCGGAGCTCGTCCCGACGAGCACGACCTGTTGGAGGTCTTCGTAGAACAGGAGCTGCGCGACTTCCTGGGCGTGCGTGCCGACGCTGATGCCGGGACGTACGAGGTGGTGACGTTCGGCGCAGCCGTCGAGCGTCGGCGCGTGGACCGCGTGGCCCGCGGCGCGCAGCCGTGCCGCGACAGGCTTCCAGATCCAGCCTCCTTGATACGCTCCGTGGATCAGCACATACGTCGTCATGGGACTCCTTTCACGTGTTTGATCCGCCGTCGGCAGACGATGTCCTGGCGTCGTGAATTCTTCTCGCGCCAAATGGTGTGCCGGTCACCGCGCCAGGCGGGGTACCCGGTGAGAATAGGCCCACGCGCCGCGGTAAGGCAACAGTCGTGTAGCCGACGGCCCCGGGACGCCGCCCGACTAGAACCTGCTATCCTTCCCGGCTGACACTGGAGGAGGCGAAGCCAGGCCGCCCCGAAGGCCTGTCGGAGAGGAGCCGCGCGATGGCCATGAGACTCGGCAGCGGAAACCTGCTGTTCGAACCGGTCGAGGGTTGGGAAAAGCTTCCGGAGGGCTGGTCCTTCATCGACGTGGCGGGCGTGGCGGTGGACGCCCGGGACAACGTGTACGTCTTCAACCGAGGCGAACATCCGGTCGTCGTCTTCGACCGCGACGGCAACGTCTTGCGCTCGTTCGGCGAGGGCCTGTTCAGCCAGCGGCCGCACGGCATCCATACCGGCCCCGACGATTCCGTCTACTGCGTGGACGATGGACTGCACACCATCCAGAAGTTCGCCCTCGACGGCACGTTGCTCATGACGCTGGGCAGCCCCAACCAACCGGCGCCGAAGTGGCAGGGCAAGCCGTTCAACCGTCCGACCCACGTGGCCGTGTCACGCGTCACCGGGCACCTCTACGTCTCCGACGGCTACGGCAACAGCCGCATCCACAAGTTCACCCCCGAGGGCCGGCACGTCCTGTCCTGGGGCGAGCCGGGCATCGACCCCGGCCAGTTCATCCGGCCCCACAACGTCGTCGTCGACAAGGACGATCACGTGTACATCGCCGACCGCGAGGCCCATCGCATCCAGGTGTTCGACGCCAACGGCAAGTTCATCACCATGTGGAACAACATCCACCGGCCGGACGGCATCGCCCTCGACGCGGAGGGGAACTTCTTCATCGGCGAGCTCAACGGCATGGGCGGGGTGGATGACGCCCCAGGGTTGGGCCACCGTGTGAGCGTCTACAACCTCCAAGGGCAACTACAGACCCGCTTCGGCGACAAGGAGGAGGGCGAAGGACCGGGCCAGTTCATCGCTCCGCACGGGGTGGCCGTGGATTCCCGTGGCGATCTCTACGTGGGCGACGTGGCCTACACCATCCGGGGACGCCACATGACGCCTCCCCGCCATCTTCGGTGCTTCCGGAAGTTCCGCCGGATCCGGTAGGGCAGGAGCCTGTCGTGTCCACGCGCATCGCGGCGATCGGGGTGAGCCACTGGCACTCGCTGTATGACGCCGCCTACCTGCGTCACCTGGCGGGCATGCCCGACGTGCAGCTCGTCGGACTTCAAGATGTCAGCGCGGCGATCGCCGCCAAGCGGGCCGCAGCGTTGGGCAACCCGCCGATCTTCACCGACTACCGCCAGATGCTGGCCGAGACCCGGCCGGACTTCGTCATCGCGCTCGGGCGACACAGTGAGATGGCGGAGGTCGCTCACTATCTGCTCGACCACGGCCATCCCTTCCTGATGGAAAAGCCGATGGGGGTGAGCGCCGCCGAGGTGCGCGGCGTCGCCGACAAGGCGGCGGCGACCAACGGGTTTGCCGCCGTCCCGCTCTTCCAGCGCTATCACCCGTTCGTGGCCCGCGCCCGGCAGATGCTCGCCGCCGGCCGCTTCGGTCCCCTGTCACATTTCTACTTCCGGGCGAACCGTCCCACCTCGGCGCGTTATGAAGCGTGGGATTCGCCGTGGATGCTCGATCCCGCGGCGGCGGGCGGGGGCTGCCTGCGAAACCTGGGCACGCATGGCCTCGATCTCTTTCTCTTCCTGACGGGCGAGGAGGCCCGGGTGACGGGAGCCCAGCTCGGTTCGCGCGCGCTCGGTCAGCCGGTCGAGGACTACGCCTCCGTGCTGGTCCGCTCAGCGAGCGGGATCCTGGGCACCGTCGAGGTCGGCAACACGGTCCCGCGCGACGGGACGGACGGTGAGTGGAAAATCGCCGGCCGCGACGCGATCCTCGCGCTCCGGGACGGGTCGATGCGCCTCACGACCGCCGGCGGCGAAGAGACCATGTCAGCTCAGCCGGAGGGGTCGCTGGTTCTCAAGGCCCTGCGTGACACCCTCGACCACTGGCGGCGCGGCTTACCGCCACCGATCAGCGTCCACGACTGCTGCAAAGTCGCGCACCTCATCGACCAGGCCTACGCACTGGCCGGTCGCCCGTACGCCTGAGCGACCTCCAGCAGGAGGCGGAAAACCCGCAGGCTGCTCAAAAAGGTCCAGATGCGAGGCGGCGCCCGCCGGCCGCACGCGAGGCGTACTCCCTGTACGTTGAGCGTGCGGCCAAGGGCGCCAACGAAGCAGATGGGCCTTTTTCAGCAGCCTGCGAGGTCAGCGAATGGCGATCGGGGCGACGGTGGAGCCAGTGCCCCCTTTCAGCTTCATGGGCTGCATGATGAAGGCGAACTCGTAGACGCGTTTGGCCGCCAACTCGCCGAGCTTCAGGTTTTCCAGCAGGTGGATACCGTTGACCGCCAGCATGATCTGGTGGACGGGCAGCGAGATCTGGGGATCGGGGTTCGGCGCGACCTCGACGGGCCAGTTGTCGGCCCCGACCAGCATCGGGTCCTGCTTGGCCAGCCACTCCGCCGCGGCGACGCCGATACCGGGACAGCTCTTCATGTAGCGGACGTTGTCCTTCGCCCACAGCTTGCTCCAGCCGGTGTGGATGACGATCGCGTCGCCGGGCTGGAGCGCGACGCTTTGACGCTGGAGCGCCTGCTGCAGGTCCTGCACCGTGATCTCGTACGTGTCGGGCAGCATGTCCACGCCCTTCAGCGCGGCCACGTCGATCAGCACGCCACGCCCGATGAGCGAGCCGACGTTCTCGACCCCAAGCTTGGTGAAGCCCGTGCGGGTCTGGATCTCGTCGAGCTTGAAGCAGTTGTAGAGGCTGTCGCCGATCGTCTGGTGCGGGAAGGCGTCGAACTGCGTGCCCACCTGCCCGATCTCGCTCACGACCAGCTCCTCGTTGCTGCCGCGGCGGTTCGACTGCGGATTCATCAACGTCCGCTTCGTGTGCACGTCGAAGCGGCGGGTGCTGGAGATCGGCATGTCGGCGGCGAGGACGTGGGCCAGCTCGATCACCTCGCCTGTCCGGATCAGCTTCGCCGCCCGGAGCACGCTCTCGGGCTTCACGTGGTTGCCCGACCCGCGCTGGTCCCCGGCTCCCCATTTCGAGGGGCACCGCTGACTGTCCGCCGGCGGCTTCCAGGACTGGGCCTGAACAACGCTCGCCGAACCCAGCGCGACTGCCATGGCAATGCCGATCACGATTGCTCGCATGATGTCTCCTCCTCGTGTTGGTCGGTTGAAGCTAGCGCGCAGGCTGCTGAAAAAGGCCCACCTGCTTCGTTGGTGCCCTTGGCCGCACGCTCAACGTACAGGGAGTACGCCTCGCGTGCGGCCGGCGGGCGCCGCCTCGCATCTGGACCTTTTTGAGCAGCCTGCGGGTGTTTCCCCATCCTGCTAGTGAGCGCCGGTGCCGACCGAAATTCCTTTGAACGTCGCGAGGCGCTTGGCCAGGGCGGTGTTGCGGCTGCGGTCGACGCGCACTTGGCCGTCGATGATTACGCAGGAGATGCCGGGGATGTCGCCGCGGGCGATGGCGTCGAAGGCGTCAAGCGCCAGCGAGGCGGCCGGCGCGTCGCAGACTACGAGATCGGCCGGCTGGCCGACGGCGATGGTGCCCGTCGCCAGGCGGAAGGCGCGGGCGTTGTTCCCGGTGGCCAGCGCGATCGCCTCTGCGGGCGCGAGGCCGCCCAACGAGGCCACCTCGCAGACAGTCTTCAGCACCCCCAGCGGCATGACACCGGTGCCCGTCGGCGTATCACTGGCCAGGCACACCCGCGCGAGCGCGCCGTGCGTGCGCGCCAGGTCGAGGATATAGAGCGCCGAGCGCAGGTTCCCGGCCTGGACGATCTGGAGCGTCATGTCCGTCGTCGTCACGATCTCGGCGAGGCCGGCCTCCTCCAGCGAGGTCGTCCCGCCGTTGACGTGGCCGCAGACGTCCGGACGCAGATGCAGCAACACGTCGTGGGTGATGGGGCTCGAACCCGGGATCGAGTTACCGCCGCTGTGGGACATGACACAGAGCCCGTGCGTCTGGGCGCGACGGACGTCGGGCTCGCCGTCGCGCGGGTGCGCGTAGCCGCCGAAGCCATACTTGGCGTGGCGCACGCCGTGCCGGGCCATCTCGGCGAAGTCGTCGTCGGTGAGCCCCGGCTCGAGCACGACGGATCCCGCGTTGACCTTCATCCCATTCGGGTGAAAGTGCTCGAAGCACTTGGCGGCGGCGATAGCGATGGCCTTGGACGCCACCGGATCGTGCGGCCGCCCCGGCGCGTGCACGCCCTCCCCCGCCGACACGACGCTGGTGATCCCGCCGTGGACGTAGGAATCGAGGAAGTCGACGGTCTTCTGCCTCGGTGTGTAGTCGCCGAGGACTACGTGACAGTGCGAGTCGATGAGCCCGGGAATCACCGTCGTCCCCTGACAATCGACGACCACGTCGGCGCCGCGCGCCGCCACACGCCCCGCTGCACCGATGGCAACAATGCGTCCGTCCTCGACGAGGATAGCTTCGGCGTCGAGCCGCGGCGACGCGAGAATGCCGGTGGCCAGCGCGCCGATGTTGACGAGACCGAGCGTCGGCATCAGTACTCTCCGAGACAGCGGTCGACCATCGCCTTCGCCGCCGGCCAGTCGTAGGAACGGAACATGCGGGTGTTCACCACGGGCTGGGACGCCGAGTAGAACATCTCGTACTGGAGCTGGCGCCCGGCGAACTCGGTGCCCACGAAGTCCCAGATCAGCTTGAGGAGCTTGATCCGCTCCCGAGCCGTCGCGGTCCCCGATCGGTAGTACCGCTCGGTGTCCGCCCGCGTCTCCGCGCCCTCGAAGCTCGCCACCGAGCTGGGCACGGCCTGGAACGCCCCGCCCGCCATCTCGCGGATCGCGCGCATGAGATCGACGATGAGCCGGCGCTGCAGGCTCATGCCCGAGTAGATGTACTGCGGGTGCGGCCGCGCGACGCCGTCCTTCACGAGGGGGAAGCGCTGGGCGGCGTGGACGAGGGCGTCGAAGGCGGCGCA
>JBGPYK010000009.1:0-17381 GCA_041493245.1 Methylomirabilia bacterium
CCCGGGGCCAACAAGACGAAGATCATCGTCAACGTCGACGTCACCGAGAAGCCCACCGGGATCTTCTCGATCGGCGGCGGATACTCCTCCGTGGACAGCCTCGTGGGCACCATCGACCTCTCACAGAACAACTTCCTGGGCAAGGGCTATCAAGCCGCGGTCCGCATCCGCGCCGGCGCGCTGACCCAGTCGGGGGTCATCAGCTTCACGAACCCGTGGCTGTTCGATCAACCGCTCTCGGCGGGCTTCGACATCTTCAGTACGACGCGGATCTTTACCGACTACAGCTACAGCTCACTGGGGGCCAGTCCTCGCCTCAGTCATCCGTTCGCCGAATACTGGCGGTGGAACCTGGGCTACCGCATTTCGCGCGACAACATCGGCCACGTTGCGGACGGTGTGCTCTCTCCCGATCTGCTCGAGCAGAAGGGGACGCGCGTGACGTCGATGATGAGCGGCTCCATCTCGCGCGATAGCCGCGACAACTTCCAAGCGCCCTCGCGCGGGGGGCAGACGACCGTGCTGCTTGAGTTCGCGGGGCTCGGGGGTGACTCCAAGTTCGTGAAGGCGATCGCATCGACGTCGTACTTCAAGCCCATCTGGTTCAACCACATCCTCTCCGGCCGCGCCGAGGGCGGCTACGCGTTCGGGTGGTCCACGGCGGCGGTGCCCATCTTCGAGCGGTTCTACCTGGGTGGTCCCAATAGTCTCCGCGGCTGGAAGTTCCGCCAGATCACCCCTATCGACGCCACCGGTTTCGGGATCGGCGGTAACAGCGAGGTCCTGGGGAACGTCGAGTACACCATCCCGCTACCGTTCAACATCCGTCTGGCCGGCTTCGTCGACGTCGGCAACGTGTACGGGTACGGGACGAAGTTCGATCCGACCAGTCTCCGCTCGGACGCCGGGGGTGGGGTACGCTGGTTGTCGCCCTTCGGTCCTATCCGTGTCGACTATGGCCTCAAGCTCGACCGCAGGAAGGGCGAGGACTTCGGCGCTTTCCAGTTTTCCGTCGGGTCCGCGTTTTAGGAGGCATGCATGAAAGGACGATCCCTCGGGCTCGCGTTGATCGCCGGCGCCGTCCTGCTCGGCGGCTCGGGTGCGGGAGCCCAGGCGCCGCCCCCCGCGCTGCGCATCGGCTACATCGATCTGGCGCGGGTGCTCGCTCGTTCCTCCGCGGGCGTCGCCGCCCGCGAGCAGCTCGAGCGCGAGAAGGCGGCGATGCAGAAGGAGATGGACACCAAGCGCCAGGAGCTCGACAAGCTGCGGGACGAGCTTGAGAAAAAGGGGCCATTGATGACTGCGGACACCCGCCGGGACCGCGAGGAAGCGATGGAGCGCAAACGTCGCGACGCCGCGCGGCTGGCCGACGACTTTCAGCGCGAGCTGGGGCGCAAGGAGCAGCAGCTCGCGCAACGGGTGATGCAGGACATCAGCGGCGTCATCGAGCGCGTCGGCAAGCAGCGGGGCTACTACCTGGTGCTCGAGCGAGGCCGGGCCGGCGTCCTTTACAGCTCTCCTGAGGCCGATCTCACCGACGACATCCTCAAGGCCTACGACCAGGAGAACGCGACCAAGGGGAAGAAGTAGCCCGATGGGCGCCGGCGCCGGATTCACCCTCGGCCGGTTGGCCGAGGTGCTGGACGCGACGCTTGACGCGCATCCCGAACGCGTGGTGACCGGCGTGGCCACGCTCGCCAGCGCCGGCCCCGCCGACGTTGCCTTCGTCGCTGATCGTCGCCACCTCCAGGCCGCCCGCGTCTCGCGCGCCGGCGCTTTCCTGACCCCCCCCGACGTTGCCGGGCTTCCGGCGCCCATGCTGGGCTGCCGTGACCCACGGCGGGCGCTGGCCGAGGTGCTGGCGCTGTTCCATCCCCCCACGCTGCCCGCGCCCGGCGTGGACGTCTCCGCGCGTGTTGCCGCGGACGCCCGCGTGGACCCGACGGCGTCCATCGGCGCCTTCGCCGTGGTGGAGTCCGGCGCCTCGATCGGGCCGCGGGTTCGCGTTGACCCCCTCGTCTACATCGGTGCCCGGGCGGAGATCGGCGAGGGCTCGGTCCTATTTCCGCGCGTGGTCGTCTATGCAGACAGCCGGCTGGGGCGCCGCGTGATCGTCCACGCCGGTGCCGTCATCGGCGCCGACGGCTTTGGCTTCATTCCCGGGTCCCACGGCCATCAGAAGCTGCCCCAGGTGGGCATCGTCGTCGTCGAGGACGACGTGGAGATCGGCGCCAACAGCACCATCGACCGGGCGACGCTCGGAGAGACCGTCATCGGGCGGGGGACCAAGATCGACAATCTCGTCCAGGTGGGGCACAACGTCCAGATCGGGGAGCACACGCTGGTGGCGGCGCAGGTCGGTATCGGTGGGTCTGCGCGCCTCGGCGCGAACGTCGTCCTCGGCGGTCAGGTCGGCGTCGGCGATCACGTCAAGGTGGGTGACGGCGCGGTGCTGGCCGGGCAGTCGGGCGCCGCGCAGGATGTCGGTCCCGGTGAGCGCCTGACCGGGACGTGGCCGCGCCCGGTCGTCCAGGCGATACGGATCTGGCGGGCCGAGGCGAAGCTGCCCGAGCTGATCCGAAGCCTTAAGCGCGTGGAGGAGCGCCTCCAAGCGCTGGAGGCCATGGTGGCGAAGTCCGTGGGTGCGCGGCAATGACGGCGTCGATCCACCCCACCGCGATCGTCGACCCCAAGGCGCGCCTTGCCGCCGGGGTTCGCATCGGCCCGTTTTCCGTGATTGGACCCGAAGTGGTTCTGGCGGCCGACATCGAGATCGGCAACCACGTCACGCTCGAGGGGCCCCTGATCCTCGGCGCCGGCGTGAAGGTGGGCCACGGGGCGATCCTGGGCGGCCTGCCCCAGGACCTCAAGTTCAAGGACGGCACGCCGTCGGGCGTGCGCATCGGCGCCGGAACCCTCATCCGCGAGTACGTCACCATCCACCGCGCGACCATACCGGACGGGTGGACCGAGATTGGCAGCCATTGCCTGCTCATGGCCATGAGCCACGTCGGCCACGACTGCCGCCTCGCCGACGGCGTCATCGTCATCAACTGCGCCGGGATCGCCGGGCACTGCGTCGTCGGCGAGCGGGCAACGGTGGGAGGGCTCGCGGGGGTCTTGCCGTTCACCCGCATTGGCGCTCACGCCTATCTCGGCGCCTGCGGCAAGCTCACGGCCGACCTCCCGCCGTTCATGCTCGCCGACGGGCTACCGGCCACCGTGCGCGGCGTCAACGTCGTCGGCCTCCGCCGCGCTGGGCTGCCCGCGGAGGCCCGCCGCGCGATCCAGGACGCCTACGCGGTGCTCTACCGGAGTGGCTTGAGCCCGCAGAGCGCACGGGAGCGGATCCGTCGCGAGGTGCCGCCGGGCCCGCACATCACCATGCTCGTCGACTTCATCGAGGCCTCGCGCCGCGGGATCTGCGGGCCACTGCGTCGCGTGTCGGCGGTCGAGAACGAGGAGGTGTTGTAGTGGCCGCGCTGTCGCCGCGTGTCCGGGCGGCGGTCGTGGGCGTCGGCCACATGGGCACCTACCACACGCTAGCCTACGCCGAGTTGCCCAACGTCGACCTGGTGGGCGTCGTCGACCTCGACGCCGACCGCGCGCGGAAGGTTGCTCAACACTACGACACCCAGCCTTTCGCCGACCACCGCGAGCTGATCGGCCGCGCCGACGTGGTGAGCGTGGCCGTGCCGACGGAGGAGCACTTCCGGGTGGCGCGCGACCTCCTGGAGGCGGGCATGAGCGTGCTCGTCGAGAAGCCGATGGCCCCCACGCTGGAGGAGGCGCGGGAGCTCTTCGCCGTCGCCCGGCGCGCGAGCGCTATTCTGCAGGTGGGACACGTCGAGCGCTTCAACGGCGCCGTCCAGGAGCTGCGGAAGATCGTGGACCGGCCGATCCTCATCGAGGCCCGCCGTCTCGGACCCTTAGTGCCGCGCGTGCAGAAGGACACCGTGGTCATGGATCTTATGATCCACGACATCGACATCGTCCTGACACTCGCCGGCTCGCGCCCGTGCCGCCTCACGACGTTCGGGGCCGCCGTCCACTCGGAGGTGACCGACGTCGCCAGCGTGCAGATCCAGTTCGAATCCGGCACCATCGCCACCATCAGCGCGAGCCGCGCCACCGAGGAGAAGATCCGTACGCTGGCCATCACCCAGCCCGACGCCTACATCGTGCTCGACTATATCGATCAGGACATCCAGATCCACCGCCGCGCCGCCCAGGAGTACCTGGTGAACCGGGAGTCGATTCGCTACCGCCAGGCGTCCTTCGTCGAGCACCTGTTCGTGCGCAAGGACAACCCCCTCAAGCTCGAGATCCTGCACCTCATCCGGACCACCTACGCCCTCCGTACCGGCGCGCCTCGAGAAGGGGGCGAGGCCGACGACCTTCGCTCCCTGGCGGTAGCGCTCGCCATCGAGCGGATGATCCGAGACGGCGTCGCGTCCGAGACGTGGCCGCAGGAGCCGCCGTGGAGCGCTCCCTCGGCCTGATGTGCGGCGCCGGCGTCTTGCCGGCGCGCATGGCGGATGAGGCGCGGCTCCGGGGCTGGCGCGTCGTGGCGTTCACGTTCGGCGCGGCTCCGGGCGTCGCCGAACGTGCCGAGCGGGTCGTCGCCTCACGCCTCACGGAGTTTGGTGCCGTGTTCACGGCGCTCCAGGAGCAAAGCATCTCGGCGGTGCTGTTCTCCGGCCGATTCTCGATGCCCGACGTCCTCCGGGCCGACAGGGCCGCGGTGGACGCCGCGTCCCGGGGCTTCGAGGAGCGGGCGGGTTCGCGGGTCGACGCCCGGCTCGTCGATGCGGTCATCACGACGCTCGGCGGTCTCGGCGTGGAAGTGCTCGACCAGCGCGCCTTCGTCGGAGACTGGCTCGATGCTGCCGGCTGCTGGTCGTCGCGCGCGCCCACCGAGGCCGAATGGCGCGACGTCCGGCGTGGGCTCGAGGTCGCGCGCACGATGGCGGAGGCTCGCATCGGACAGACGGTGGTGATCCGGCACGGCGCCGTGGTCGCCGTGGAGGCGGTAGAGGGGACGACCGAAGCCGTCCGCCGCGGGGCCGCGCTCGCCGGACCGGGGAGCGTCGTCGTGAAGGCCGTGGCCGCGGATCACGACTACCGGTTCGATGCGCCCGCCGTCGGTCCGGAGACGCTCGCGGCGGCCGCCGAGGGTGGCGTAGCCGTCGTCGCCCTTGAGGCTAATCGCGTGCTGCTCTTCGATCGCGCGGAGACGCTCCGCATCGCCGACGCCGCGGGCATCGCGGTCGTCGGAGTGGACGGTCCGGCCTGAGGGCCGGCGCGATGACGCGGGCGCCCTCCATCATGGTGGTGGCCGGCGAGGCGTCGGGGGACTTGCACGGCGCCGGACTCTGCGCGGCTCTTCGGACGTTGTCGCCCAGCACGCGGGTCTTCGGCATGGGCGGCGAACGGATGCGGGCTGCCGGCGCCGAGATCGTCGCTGACGTGAGCCGCGGCGCCGTCGTCGGCGGCACCGAGGCGGTGTCGAGCGTGCCGGCCCTGTACCGTGTCTACCGACGGCTCCGCCGAGTCCTCGAGCGCGAGCGGCCCGGCGTGCTGGTGCTCATCGACTTTCCCGAGTTCAACCTGCGTCTGGCGCGGGCGGCGCGGACGGCCGGGGTGCCCGTCGTCTACTTCGTGCCACCACAGATCTGGGCGTGGCGCGGGCGGCGTATCAAGACCATCCGCCGTCTCGTGTCCCTCGTGCTCGCCGTCTTCCCCTTCGAGCGGGCGTTCTACCGCGACGCCGGCGTCCCCGTCGAGTTCGTGGGACACCCGTTGCTGGACGCGCTCGTCGAAGCGCCGACGCGCGCCGAGGCGCGCCGCGTCTTGGGCATCGCTGACGACGGGCTCGTCATTGGCCTCCTGCCGGGCAGCCGGCGCGGCGAGGCCACGCAGATGCTGCCCCTCATGCGCGAGTCGGCAGCGCGACTGTCCGCGGACTGGCCCCACGCGCGGTTCGTCCTGGCCCAGGCGCCGACGCTCGACGACGCCCTCGTCCACGAAGCAGTCGCCGGCGCCCCCGTGATCCGGGTCGTCCGAGACGCGACGCACATGGTGATGCGGGCGGCAGACCTGCTGCTCGTGACCTCGGGGACGGCGACGCTGGAGGCGGCGCTTCTGGGTACGCCGATGATCGTCTGCTATCGCCTGTCGCGCGTGACCGAGCTGCTCGCGAAGCTCCTGATCCGCGTGCCGTGGATCAGCCTCGCCAACCTCACGCTCGGGCGGGCCGTCGTTCCCGAGCTGTGCCGGCGCCGCGACGTCACCGTGGAGCGGCTCGTCGACGAGGCGCGACGGCTGCTCGAGAGCCCGGAGGCACGCGACGCCCAGCGGACCGCATTCGCCGAGCTGCGTGCCCAGCTCGGCGAGCCGGGGGTGGGAAGGCGGGCCGCGCAGATTATCCTTGGCGGGAGACTCTGCCCCCCCCTCGAGACTTCCCCCAGCACGGATTGCGGCGGCGAAGCCGCCGCTCGAACACCCCGATGATCGCGACGCGTGCCCTGACCGCGGCTGCGCCGGTGGTCGCCGCCGGAGTCGTGAAACTGCTGGGGGCGACCCTGCGGGTGACGGTGAATGGGGACGAAGCGCTCCGTCCGCTGTGGCAGGCGGGGCGGCCGTTGATTTATGTCGTATGGCATGGGCGCATCCTGCTCGTACCCTGGCTCAGCGCGTGGCTCCGGCGGGCGCGGGGCGCGCGGGCGCCGCTCGTACTGGCGAGCCGCTCGCGCGACGGCGGCATGGTGGCGCGCTACGTCGCCCGCTTCGGGCTGTCGGTCGTGCGCGGCTCATCCTCTCGCGGAGGCGACGCGGCTCTCCGACGGCTCATCACCGCGATCCGGAGCGGCACCGACGTGGCGATCGTCCCCGACGGGCCGCGCGGCCCGAGCGAGCAGCTGCAGTCCGGCGTGGTGGTGCTCGCGGCCCTGACCGGTGTACCGGTCGTCCCCCTCGGGGTCGGTGTCCGGCCCGCCAGGCGTTTGCGCACCTGGGACCGTTTCCTCGTGCCGCTCCCCTTCGCGCGCTGCGCGCTGGTCTTCGGCCCGACCCTGCGCGTGGAGCGCGACGCGGATCGCGCGCGCGCATGCAAGGACATCGAGCGGGCGCTTCTCGACGTCACCGCGCGCGCCGACGCCCTCGCCGCCGGGGTGGCCGGACGATGATCCTCGGGGTCTACACGGCGGCTCTTGGCGCGGCGCTCCTCGCCGCCGCGCCGTCGGCTCTGTATCGCCGCGTGTCGCGTGGCGTTCCACTCCGGCTCGCCCAGCGCCTGGGGTACGGACCACGGCGCCGCGGCCGGCCGTGCGGCTGGATCCACGCGGTCTCGATAGGGGAGTCGATCGCCGCCGCGCCCATCGTCGACGGGCTCCGGCGGCTCGCGCCGGACCTGCCCCTGGTCATGACGACGGTGACGGAGACCGGGGCGCAGGTGGTCGCGGAGCGCTTTGGGGGCGTTGTCGACCACCGGTTTTTCCCGCTCGATCTACCCGGCGCGGCGCGCCGCGCCGTGGACACCATCAATCCCGCGTTCGTCGTCTGCATGGAGACGGAGCTGTGGCCGAACATCTTGAGGACGCTGGCTCGGCGAGGGGTCCCCGTCATGATCGCCAACGGGCGCGTGTCCGACCGCTCGTACCCGCGTTACCGGGCGGTCCGGCGCCTCCTCCGCCTGGTGCTCGCTGACGTCCGGGTTTTCGCCATGCAGTCGGAGGAAGACGCCCGGCGCATCCTCGAGCTCGGGGCGTTGCCCGAGCGCGTTTTCGTCACCGGCAACATCAAGCACGAGGCGCTGCCGGACGCCGGGGACGCCGCGGAGCGGTGGCAGCGGCTACTCGGTCTCGGGCCGTCCACGCCCCTGTGGATTGCGGGCAGCACCCATCGCGGCGAAGAGGAGATCGTCCTCGACGCGCACGGCTATCTCCGCGCCGGCCTCCCCAATGCCGGCCTCGTGATCGCCCCGCGGAACCCCGAGCGTGTCGCGGAGGTCGTGGAGCTGGTCCGGCGCCGCGGTCTCGACGTCGTACGCCGAAGCGAGCTGCCCCGCGAACGCCGGCCCGACACCGTCATCGTCGTCGACACCGTGGGCGAGCTGGCGTCGATTTACTCCGTCGGCGACGTCGTTTTCGTCGGCGGAAGCCTCGTTCCCAGCGGTGGCCACAACGTACTGGAGCCCGCCTTGCGGCGGAGACCGGTGCTCTTCGGCCCGCACACGGTAAACTTTCGCGAGTCCACGGCCCTGCTTCTCGCCAGCGGCGGCGGTCTCCTCGTTCGCGACGCCGCCGAGTTGGGAGTGGAGCTGGCGCGGCTCTTCGCCGACACCGACCTGCGCGCGGCGCTCGGGTGCGCGGCGCGCGAGGCCGCCGTCTCGCGCCCGGGAGCCGTGCAGGAGACGCTCGACCTCATCGGCCGATTCCTCCTGGCGCCGGCCACACCGTGAGCGAATCCACGCGAGCCGCGCGCGTCATCCGGGGCTGGGAACGCGGGTTCTCCGGTGGCCCGCGGATCGTGCTGTCGGCGCTGGAGGGCGGTTATCGGGGTCTGTTTGGCGCGCGGGAGTGGCTCTACGGGCGTGGTGTCCTCCGGTCGCGGACGCTGTCCTGCCCAGTCGTCTCCATCGGGAACTTGACGGTCGGCGGCACCGGCAAGACGCCGGCCGTCGATCTGGCCGTGGGGACGCTCATGGACCTGGGCCGGCGGGTGGCGATCGTCAGTCGAGGGTACGGGCGGCGGTCGAGCGGCCTCCAGGTCGTGGCCGACACGGCCTCGATCCGGCTCGATCCCGGTGACGCGGGCGACGAGCCGTTCCTGCTCGCGCGAAGGCTGCCCGGCGTGCCCGTCGTGGTCGGCGCGAACCGTCACCATGCCGCGCGGCTCGCGATCGAGCGCTTCGGCGTCACCGCCATCGTGCTCGACGACGGCTTCCAGCATCGGACGCTGGCCAAAGACCTGGAGATCGTGATGACGCGGGCGCGGCGGCCATGGGGCAACGGGCGCCTGCTGCCCCACGGACCCCTGCGCGAGCCGCTGACCGCTCTGGCGCGGGCCGACCTCATCGTCGCGGCGGGGGCCGACCGCGCCGAGGACGCGGAAGAGGTGCGGGAGACGGCGCGCCGTCACGCGCCCGGTGTCCCCGTCATTGCGGCCCGCTATGTGCCGGTCGAGAGCTGGGAAGCGGACCGGATGCGACCCTATCCGCTCGGCGACCTGGCCGGCCGTCGACTCCTTGCGTTCGCCGGGATCGCGTCGCCGGAGGCGTTTGCGCGCACGCTGGATACGCTCCGCGTCGAGGTCGCGGACTTCGCGAGCTTCGCGGATCACCACTGGTATACCGCCCGCGACCTCGACGCGCTCGACGCGCGGGCGGCGGTCCTGGGCGCCGAAGGGCTCGTGACCACCGAAAAGGACTGGGTGCGGCTTCGCGGCGTCGAGCGCGCGTGCCGCCCGATTCACGTCGTCAGCGTGCGCCTCGAGCTGTTCGACGACGCGCGCGACTGGCAGCGGGTGATCGAACGGGCATGCCCGAGACGCTGATTGTCCGCCTGCCCAATTGGTTGGGCGACACGGTGATGGCTGTGCCCGCCCTTCGGGCCCTTCGACGGGGGCATGCCGACGCGCGGGTGGCGCTCGTCGGACCCTGGGCGACGCTGCTGGCAGGACAAGACCTGGCCGACGAACTGGTTCCATACCCGCGCTCGTGGGCCGGTCGCCTCGCGAGGTGGGATGGCCTGCGCGCGCTCGAAGCGTCGATGGCAATTTTACTCCCGAACTCGATGGAGGCCGCGCTCGCGGCGCGGTACTGGCGGGCGCGGCGCCGCGTGGGCTTCGACGCGGGGGGCCGGGGCTGGCTGCTGACCGATCCGGTCCCAACGCCGGTACCGCGCGGCCACCAGGTGGACCAGTACCTGCTCCTGATCGAACGCTTCGGCGTCAGCGTCGGCGTCGGCGCGCGGACGCCGCGGCTCGCCGTGCCGCCGCCGGAGTCGCCGGCGCGCGCCACTGCGCGTGAGCTGTTGCGCGACGCGGGAGCCGTGGGGGAGGGACGTCGCGCCGTCGTGGGCATCCAACTCGGCGCCGCATACGGGCCGTCGAAGCTCTGGACGCCTGCGCGTATCGCCGAGCTGTGCCGGGGCCTCCGCGACGCGGCGGGCGTGCCCGTTCTGCTCGGGGCGCGCACCGAGGTCGCCATCGCCCGCCGTCTCGTCGACGAGACCGGAGTCGCGAGCGTCGTCGGGCGGGACTCGCCCGAGCTGCTCACCGCGGTCCTCGCCGAGTTGGACGCGCTCGTTTGCGGTGACACGGGCGTCGGCCATCTCGCGGCCGCCCTCGGCACCCCCGTCGTGGCGCTGTTCGGCCCGACGGACCCGGCGCTGACCGCCCCGCGCGGGCCGGTGCGCGTAATCACGCATCGCGTCCCCTGCGCGCCCTGCTTCTACCGCGCCTGTCCAATCGATCATCCGTGCCTAGACGGCGTCGGAGCCGAGGAAGTGCGCCGCGCGCTGGATGGTGCGCTCGCGTCGACGCGGCCCGGGGTCTGCCGATGACGAGGGCGGCTCGCGCTGGCTTCGAACCGCCGCTCACCGTGCTTCACCTCGCCGCCAATCGGTGGTGGACCGGAAGCGCCGACCCGGTCCTCCGCCTCCTCGACGGGCTCCGCCAACGCGGACACCGCCCGCTCCTCGGCGTCATTCCGGGCGACCGCTTCGAGGCCAAGGCGCGCGAGGCAGGATTCGAACCGCTGTCGGGGCTCAGCCTCGCGCCGCACCTGGCCCCGGCGGCGTTCGTGCGTGACGTGATACGGCTGAGACGGCTCGTGCGGGGTGCGGCTGTGGACGTCATCCACACCCACCACGCGCACGATCACTGGCTGGCGATGCTCGTGAGGACCTGCGCCGGCTGGCGGCGCCCCGTCCCCGTGGTGCGCACCTTCCACAACCTGCGTTCGGTGAAGGGCAGTGGGCTCGAGCGCCGGCTGTACGGACGGACGGCGGCGGTCTTTGCCGTGTCCCGTCAGATCGAGGGGCGGTGCCGGGAGATCGGAATCCCTGCCGCCCGCGTGGTGTGGACCCCCGGGGCCGCCGACCTATCGAGCTTCATGCCGGCCGCCGACCCGACGCCGATCCGCGAGGAGTTCAAGCTGCGCGACGCACCCGTCGTCGTCTCGGTTTCTCGGCTCGCGGCCAATCGCGGGCACGAGCTACTGCTCAGCGGGTTCCGACTCCTGCTCGCCACGCTGCCCGAGGCCCGCCTTCTGCTCGTCGGCAAGGGCGAGACGCGTGCGCGGCTCGAGCAGACCGTTGCCGAGATGGGGCTCGGCGGCCATGTGATCTTCACCGGCTACCGTGATCGCGACCTGCCCGCGGTCCTGGCCGCCGCCGACTGTTTTGCCCTCATGGCTGCCGGCTCCGACGATTCGTGCCGGGCGGTGCTCGAGGCGATGGCCGCCGCGCGTCCCGTCGTGGCCCGCCGCGTCGGCGCGTTGCCCGAAACGATCGCGGACGGCGAGACCGGGCTCCTCATCGACGAGGACCGCCCTGAGGCGGTGGCCACAGCGCTGGCCGCGATCCTCGGCGATCGCGCGCGGGCCCAGGCGATGGGACGCGCCGGCCGGCGTCGCGCAGAGACTGAGTTCAGTCCCGACCGCTCGGTGTCCATCGTCGAGCAAGTGTACCGGAGCCTTGCGTGAGGATCCTGCACCTCGTCTCCTGTCGCGGCTGGTCGTCGGACGCCTACTGGGCGGCTCGCGTGACGCGCGAGTTGGAACGCCGGGGCCACACCGTCACGCTCGGGTGCCGGGCGGGAACCGAGGCGCGGGTGATCGAGCGCGCGCGAACGCTGGGCGTGCAACACGTCGTCACGTTCGCGTTCGCGAGCGGCCTCACGCCGGCCGCCGACATCGCCGACCTCCGGCAGCTTCTCGGACGCCTCCCCGAGACAGACATCGTCCACGTCCATCGCGGCAAGGAGCACTGGCTCGCGGCTCTCGCCAACCAGCTCTGCCGCACGCCGCGGCCGCTCGTCCGGACGCGGCACATCGCCCAGGCCGTCCGCCCCCATGCCGCCAACCGCTGGCTCTACCGTCACGCCACCGCGCTTACCTTGACGGTGACCGAGGCGATCCGTGGGCAATACATCGCTGCCGGACTCGTCGCGCCCGAACGCATCGTGACGCTGCCGGGCGGTGCCGACACCGAGGCCTTCACGCCGGCGGTGGCGTTGTCCACCGTCCGCGTCCTCCCGGGTGGCGTCGATGGAGCACTGCTCGTCGGGATGGTCGCGGGGCTGCGCGTCATGAAGGGGCACCGCGTGGTCGTCGACGCCGCAGCGCGGCTCGCGGCCCGAGGGATCCGACCGCACTTCGCTTTCGTGGGGACGGGGAGTACGGAAGCGGGGATCCGCGAGGCCATCGCGCGCCGAGGTCTGGACGCCCAGTTCACCCTCACTGGGTTCACCACCGACCTGTCCGCGGTGATGTCCACGCTGGACGTCGCTCTCTACGTCCCCCTGGAGTCGGATGGGATGTCACGGGTCGTCTTCGAGTATCTCGCCGCCGGCCGTGCGCTCATCGCCTCCCGCGTGGGCGTCGTCCCGGAAATCATCGAGGACGGCAAGCACGCGCTCCTGGTGCCGGCGGGCGACGCCGGCGCCCTCGCCGACGCCCTCGCCCGCCTCGTCGCCGACGCGGGGCTGCGCGCGCGGCTCGCAGCGGCAGGGCGGCGCCTCGTGCTCGAGCGGTACTCCGGAGCGCAGGTAGCGGCGGCGCTCGAAGCGCACTACGCCCGCCTCGCGCCGGCGTGAAGGTTTCGATCCTCTGCTTCGACCTCGCACACAACGCCGCCGGGCGCGCCGAGCTGCTTGCCCGTCTGCTGGCGCCCCGCTTTGAAGTGGACGTCGTCGGGCCCCAGTTCGGCGACGCAGTCTGGCGCCCGGTCGCTCGCAGTCCGATCCTGCATCGCGGCGTGCGGGCCCGACGCTATCCGGGCTTCGCCCGCATCGTGCCCGATCTCCTCCGACTCATCGACGGCGATGTGATCTTCGTCTCGAAGCCGCGTCCGACGAGCTTCGGAATCGGGCTCCTCGCCCGCGGCCGCCGTCCCCTGATCCTCGACATCGACGACTGGGAGCTGGGCTTCTTCTACCGGTCCGGCTTCTGGGGTCGTCTGGGGCGCGCGCTGAACCTGAGCAATCCGAACGGCCTGAGCTGGACCTGGCTTGCCGAGCGGTTCGTCCCCGCTGCCGACGCGCTGACGGTCGCCTCCCGGTTCCTCCAGGGCCGCTTCGGCGGTGTGCTCGTCCCCCACGTTCGCGACACGGATGCCTGGGATCCCGCCCGCCAGGATCGTGCCGCGTCGCGCGCGGCCCTCCGCGTCGGCGAGCGGAAGGTCGTCATGTTCCTCGGCACTCCGCGCGGCTACAAGGGCATCGACGACCTGGTGGAGGCGGTTCGCCTTCTCGGCGACGGGGTCGTGTTGGCCCTGGTCGGCGTCGACCCGACGGGCGTCTCAGGATTGCGCTGGAGCGCACTGCCGTGGGTGCGGCTCGTGGGGGAGATCCCGTTTGACGACGTCCCGCGCTTCCTCATCGCGGCCGATGTCGTCGCCGTGCCGCAGCGGGCGACGACGGATACGGTCGGCCAGGTGCCGGCAAAGCTCATCGACGCCATGGCCCTGGGCCGGCCCATCGTCGCGACCGCGGTCTCCATGATCCCAGAGATGCTCGACGGCTGCGGCGTGGTCGTACCCCCGGGCGACCCGCCCGCCCTGGCCAGGGCCGTAGGAACACTCCTCGCCGACCGCGCCACGGCCGAAGCGCTCGGACGGCGCGCCCGCGAGCGCTGTGCCGCCGAGTACAGCTTCACGGCCGCCCGGGCCAAGCTCTTTCCTCTCATCGACGCGGTATTGAACAAACACACGGAGCCCCGTCTACCTTTAGCTGGCCACCCACGATCCGCGCCGGACTCGCGGCGCCCGTTAAAATAAAAATCATGCGCCTCCTGCTGATCACGCGGCCGTTCGTCTTCTACGGCGGCGTGGAGCGCGCGACGGCGGGACTCGTCGGCGCGCTGGTGGCGCGCGGTCATGACGTCCACCTCCTCAGCCCTGGAGCGGCCGTGCCCGTCGCCGGCGTGACGCTGCACCCGCTGGGGCTGCCGCGGCTCCCGCCTACGGCGCGCATCCTCGCACTCGCGGCGCTCGCGCGCCGGGCCGTCGTCGCCGGCCGTTGGGACGTCGTGCAGAGTCACGAGCGCACCCTGTGCCAGCAGGTGTATCGCGCGGGCGAGGGGTGCCACCGCGCGTATCTCGCGAGCGGCGCGTGGACCGTCACACGGAGTATCTATCATCGGGTCGTCCTGGGCCTGGAGGCACGGGTGTTCCGTCGTACGCCGGCGATCGTCGCCATCGCCCGGCGCGGCAAGCACGAGATCGAAAGCCTCTACGGCGTGAGCCCGGCGCGCATCACCGTCATCTACAACGGCGTTGACCTCGAGCGGTTCCACCCTGACAACGGGCCGGCCCACCGGGCATCCGCTCGCGCCGAGGCGGGCCTGAGGTCCGCCGATCTCGCGCTGCTCTTCGTGGGCAGCGGCTTCGAGCGCAAGGGGCTGGTGACGGCGATCCAGTCCCTGTTGCGCCTCGGTGATGCGCGGCTGATCGTGATCGGCCGGGGTGACGAGGCGCGATATCGGGGGCTCGCCGAACGGCTCGGCGTCGCCGGTCGCGTCCGCTGGCTCGGGCTCCGCAGAGATCTCGAGCGCTGGTACGCGGCCGCCGACGTCCTGGTCCTACCCGCGCGGTACGAGCCGTTCGGCAACGTGCACCTGGAGGCCCTGGCCTCGGGGGTGCCCGTCGTCACCACGTCGGCGGCCGGTGGCAGCGAGCTGATCGAGGAGGGGCAAAACGGCGCGGTGGTCGCTCCGGGCGATCCCGAGGCGCTCGCCGCCGCCGTGCTGGGCCTGCGATCGACGGGGGCGGAGAGCCTCGGCGAGGCTGCGCGGCGATCCGCCGAGCCCTACACGTACGATGCGCAAGCTGCCGCATTCGAGCGGCTCTATCGCAAATTTCCTTGAGATATCCGTGGGTTCGACTTACACTTCCGCCGTGGCCCGGCGACCGGCGGCGTTCATCGATCGCGACGGAACTCTCACCGAGGAAGTGGGGTACGTGAATCATCCCAGCCGGCTCAAGCTGCTGCCGCGCACGGCGGAGGCGGTACGGCGGCTGAACGACGCGGGCATCGCCGCCGTCGTGGCGACGAACCAAGCGGGCATCGCACGCGGCTACTTCTCGGAAGACGTGATGAATGCGACCAACCAGGCCCTGGTCGAGCAGCTCAAGGAGGCCGGCGCCTACCTGGACGGCATCTACGTCTGCCCTCACCACCCCAGTGAGGGCGTGCCCCCGTTCCGGGCGGACTGCGAGTGCCGCAAGCCCAACCCGGGACTCCTCCTGCGTGCCGCGGCCGATCTCGATCTTGACCTCGGTGCGTCGGTCGTCGTCGGCGACAAGGCCTCGGATCTCGCGGTGGCGCGGCCCGTCGGTGCGCGGAGCATCCTCGTCCTGACCGGCTACGGCCTCGGCGAGTGGGAGTACCGGCGCGCGCACTTCCCGGTGACCCCCGACCACGTGGCCACCGACCTGCTAGACGCGGTGGAGTGGGTGATCGCGCGTTCCCGGGCCGCCTGATGGCCGGCGCCGGGCGTCTGCGCGACCTCGGAGAGCGCTTCCTCGGTCGCACGATCATCGTCATCGGTGACCTCATCTGCGACGAGTATCTGATCGGCAAGCCCGCTCGCATCTCCCGCGAGGCGCCGGTCATCATTCTAAAATTCACAGACCGTGACGTCCGGCTGGGCGGCGCGGCCAACGCCGCCAACAACGTCCACGCCCTCGGTGCCCGCGTCCTGCCCATCGGCATCGTCGGCCGCGACCGGGCGGGTGACGAGGTCCTGAGCCTGTTCCACGCCAACGGCATTCTTACCGACGGGATCGTGACGGAGACTGGGCGTGCGACCCCCGTCAAGACGCGCATTATGGCGGGTGGCTACCAGGCGACGCGCCAGCAGGTGGTGCGCCTGGATCGGGAGCCTTCGGCGGACATCCTGCCCATCACGGAGGACACCCTCGTCGCCCGGCTCACGGCGCTGGCGCCGCGCGCCGATGGCATTCTCGTCTCCGACTACGGTTACGGCACGTTGACGGCGCGGGTCTTCGAGCGCATCCGCGCCATCGCCCGCACGGAAGGCACCATCGTCACCGTCGACAGTCGCTATGACCTCCCTCGCTTCCCGGGAGTCACCGCGGCAACGCCCAACGAGGCCGAACTAGGCGAGTTGACGGGCGAGACCGTCGACGACGAGCGCGCGGTGGAGAAGGCGGGGCGCCAGCTCCTCGAGCGGATGGATGCCCGGCTCCTGCTCGTCACGCGGGGGAGCCAGGGCATGGCGTTGCTCGAACGCGAGGGCGGCTCGGTGTTCATCCCGATCTACGGGACTGACGAGATCGCCGACGTGACGGGCGCGGGCGACACCGTCATCGGCACCTTCACGCTCGCGCTCGCGTCCGGCGCGGCACCCATCGACGCCGCCACCGTCGCCAACATGGCGGGCGGAATCGTCGTGATGAAGCGCGGCACGGCGACGGTCACCAGAGAGGAGCTGACCGCGGCCCTCGGCGCCAGCGACGCGCCGTGACCATCGAGGAGGCCGCGCGGCTCGCCGAGGACCTTCGTGCCGCGGGCAAGCAGGTCGTTCTCGCCAACGGCTGCTTCGACCTGCTCCACGTGGGTCACATCCGGTGCCTGCGCGCGGCTCGGCGCCTCGGTGACGTCCTCTTCGTCGGCGTCAATGGGGACGCTGCGGTGCGTCGCCTGAAAGGCCCCGGGCGCCCGGTGATGCCCGTGGAGGAACGCGTGGAGATCCTCGAGGCGCTCCAGGACGTGGATCACGTCGTCGTGTTCGAGGAGGACACCGCGGACGCGCTGGTCGAGCGGATCCGCCCGCACGTCCACGCCAAGGGCACGGACTACACCGTCGACTCCGTGCCCGAGGCGGCGACCGTGCGGGCCACGGGCGGACGGATTGCCATTACCGGGGATCCCAAGCGTCACTCGACGCGTGATGTCATCGACGTCATTGTCCACGCGTTCGGCCGACAATGAAGCCCCGCGTGCCTATAGCAGGCCACCCACGATCCTCGCCGGCCACGCGGCCCCCGCGACAATGAAGCCCCGCGTGCCTATAACAGGCCACCCACGGTCCTCGCCGGCCACGCGGCCCCCGCGACAATGAAGCCCCGCGTGCCTATAACAGGCCACCCACGGTCCTCGCCGGCCACGCGGCCCCCGCGACAATGAAGCCCCGC
>JBGPYK010000522.1:0-2634 GCA_041493245.1 Methylomirabilia bacterium
ACCCGCGCTCGCGGCCCTCGGCGAGCGTCTTGTCGATGAAGGCGCGCACCAGCGGGTGGGCGGCGAAGTACGCGCTGATGTAGCGCTGGGCCTCCTTCTGGTCGATCTTCGTCGCCTGCGAGAGGCCGAAGGCCGACACCCCGTAGAGGATGGCGTAGTTGGCGCTCTTGGCGATGGTCCGCTGGAGCGAGGTCACCGACTCCGGCGGCACCTTGAAGACCTCGCACGCCGTGCGCGTGTGGATGTCCTCGCCGCGCTGGAAAGACTCGATGATCCCCGGCTCGCCGGAGAGCTGCGCGAGGATGCGTAGCTCGATCTGCGAGTAGTCGGCGGCCACGAACCGCCAGCCGTCCTCGGGAATGAACGCGGCGCGAATCCGGCGGCCCAGCTCCGTGCGGATGGGGATGTTCATGAGGTTCGGATCCTGGGAGCTGAGGCGCCCGGTGGCCGCGACGAGCTGGTTGAAGGTCGTGTGGATGCGGCCCGTCGCTGGGTTGACCAGGACGGGCAGCGCATCCGCATACGTGCCCTTCAGCTTGGCGAGCATCCGGTGCTCGAGGACTTTGCCGGGCAGCGCGTGGCCGAGGGACAGCTCGGTGAGAACGTCGGCGTCGGTGGAGTAGCCCGTCTTCGTCCGCCGCATGGCGGGCAGCTTGAGCTTCTCGAAGAGGATCACCGCGAGCTGCTTGGGCGAGGCAATGGTAAACTCCTCACCGGCGAGTGCCCAGATCTCGCGCGTGAGGTTGTCGAGCTGCCGCTCCAGTTCCTTGGCGAACGCCTCCAGCCGGCCCGGGTCCACGCGGATGCCGTGCCGCTCCATGAGGGCGAGCACGGGCACCAGGGGGCGCTCCATCTCGTCGTAGATGGCGCGCAGCTCCACCGCCGTCAGCTCGGCGGCGGCGTGCGTCCAGTAGCGCGCAAGCCATCGGGCGCGCTCGGCGAGCTTCGGCCCCACGTCCGCGAGCGCCGTCGGTCCGCGGCCGAGCGCCGGTGGACAGTCGCCGAACGCGTCCATGCAGACCTCGTCGAGCCGGTACGTCGAGCGGGCGGGGTTCAGGAGGTAGGCCGCGACGGCGGTGTCCTCGACGAGCGGCGGAGTGACGCCGCGCTCGAGCCACCACTCGATGAGCGGTTTGGCGTCGTGGACGATCAGCGGGCGGTCCCCGAGAGCGAGGGGCACGGTGTCCGTCCCCATCCATGCCGCTCCCGCGTCGGGATGGAACAGGCCGACGGCGTCGATACGGGGGCTCGGCGGATGGTGCTCCCCCGCCCAGTCGACCGCCAGCGGCGATCCGGCGGGAACCTTTGCGAGGTAGGCGGCCAGTGCCCCGGCGTCGCCGAGCACCTGCACAGGCTCGCCGGATGTGGCGGGTGACGCTTCCGGCAGCTCTTTGAGCAGCCGGGTGAATTCCATCTCCATCCACAGCGCCCGGAGCTGGCCCCACTCGGGCTCCACGTGCCGGAAGGTCTCCAGATCGAAGGGAATGTCGACGCGCGGGTGGAGGACGGCCAGCTCGTGGGAGAGCAGGGCCTGCTTACGTCCCGCCGCCAGCGTCTCGCGCAGCTTCCCGGTCACCAGCGGAAGATTCTCGTAGAGGCGCTCGACGCTGCCGAACTGGTTGACGAGCTTGACGGCGGTCTTCTCCCCGACGCCGTGAACGCCCGGGATGTTGTCGATCGCGTCGCCCATCAGGGCCAGCACGTCGGCGATCTGGCGCGGCTCCACACCCCAGCGCTCGCGCACCTTGGCCTCGTCGTAGACGATGCGCTCGCCCGTGCGCCCCAGCACGCTGAGGACGCGCACACGGGGGCCGACGAGCTGGAGCATGTCCTTGTCGCCCGTCACGATGACGACGTCCTGGCCGCCGGCCAGCGCGCGGTCCACGAGCGTCGCGATCACGTCGTCCGCCTCGTACCCCGGGACCTCGACGACGGGCGTCTGCATCGCATCGAAGAGCCGCCGGACGTAGGGGATCTGGCGGACGAGGTCATCGGGCATCGCGGCGCGTGTGGCCTTGTACTCCGTGTAGAGCTGGTCGCGGAAGGTCGGGCCTGGTGGATCCCAGGCGATGGCGAGGTAGTCGGGACGCTCCTCGCGGATGAGCTTCCAGAGCATGGTGCTGAGGATGAGCACGGCGTGGCTGGGCACACCCTTGGAGGTCGATAGGTAGCCCATCGCGTGATAGGCGCGGAAGACGTGCGAGAGGCCGTCGACGATGTAGAAGCTCACGCCATGTGCTCCGCGTACCGCTTGCGCACCGCCGCGGTGCGCGTCCGGTAGTCCTCCAGGAACGCCTGGCGCGAGGGGTAACCGAGGGCACTGGCCAGGCGCGTGGGCAGGGGGCCGGCGAGGTCGATCGTGTCGGGCGGCCGCGCCGAGAGCAGCCGGAGGGCCGCGGACACGCGACGCAGGAAGCGGTAGTGCTCCCCCAGCGCGCGCGCCGTTTCACCGTCGACGGCGCCCGCGCGCGCGAGTCCAGCGAGCGCCTGCATGGTCCCGGGAGCGCGCACGCCGGGATCCTCGCTCCCGTGGGCGAGCTGGAGCGACTGGACCAGAAACTCCACGTCCACGAGCCCGCCCATCCCGAACTTTACGTGGCACCGCCCCGGCGTCTCCTTGCCCAGCTCGACCTC
>JBGPYK010000472.1:0-2946 GCA_041493245.1 Methylomirabilia bacterium
ATCGCCGCGGCCGGAGCGGAGACGGCGGCGGCAACGGGTGGCGCCGGCTTGGATTCCACCTTCGCCGGCGCGGTGGCGGTGAGCTTCGGCATCACGCGGTCAACAAAGCTCTCGGGGACCAGCCAGATACCCTCGAGGACGCGGACGGGGGCGTCGAGCACGACCGGCTTGCCGTCGACGAGCACGGACGCCGAGTTACGCATGAGCGTGACGGTGTGCCCCGGGATTCGCAGGTACGCGTGGGTGTCGCTCGGCGTCGCTTCGGGCTTCGTCCGGATGGTCGCCGCCAGCCCGTCGAGATCGACATAGGCGCGCCCCTCGAGCAGCACGGTCGGCAGCCGCGGGACACCGGCCGGCCGGCCGGCGGACGAGGGCGTGGCGACGGCGAGAACGGCGAGGACGAGGATCGAAAGCGCGCGACGCACTGGTACCGGTATTCTAGCAACGCGCGTCGCGCGCCCGACCCTTAAAATCCGCCGGCTACTTGATCATCGGCACCGCGAAGAGCACGCCGCCGAACAGGAGGTACGCCAGGATCAGGGTCCACACCACGTTGATGCCCTGGGCCATGAGGAAGGCCGCGGCGGGCCGCCCGCCGTCCATCGAGACCAGCTCGACGAAGCGGGTCTCGAGGCCGATGCACGTGAAGGCCAGGGCGAACCACACGGTCCGCAACGAGCCGAGGAGCCCCTTCGTCGCGCCCACGGTGCCCGCGTCGAGCAGGAACGAGAAGGCGAACGACGCGATCAGAAAGCCGAGGACGAACTTCGGAAAGCGTTCCCAGATGACCCGGGCGCTCGGCCGCTCGCCTTTCTCCTTCCCCTTCTTGACCGTCCACCAGACCGAGAGCAGGAACGCGGCCACGCCGATCAGGACGTTCTGGGAGAACTTGACGATGACACCGGCCTTCATGGCCGGTTCACTGATCAGGGCGCCCGCGGCTACCACCGAGCCGCTGGTGTCGAGGGTCCCGCCGAGCCACGCCCCGCCCACGATGTCCGGGATGCCGAACGCCTTTATCATCCAGGGCATCACGATCATCATCGGGACGGCGACGACGAGGACGAGCGAGGTGACGTAGGAGAGCTTCTTCTTATCGCCCTGGATCGCCCCGCAGGCCGCGATCGCCGCGGAGACGCCGCAGATCGAGACCGCCGTCGACAGCATGACCGCGAACTCGTCGTCCACCCGTAGCCACCTCGACAGCCAGAAGCAGACGTACCAGACGACGCTGACCACGAGCAGCGCCTGGACGATGCCGAGCGCGCCGGCCTGCACGATCTCGAAGAAGAGGATGCCGGCGCCGAGGAGCACGAGCCCTGTCTTGATGTAGTACTCGGTGCGCACCGCCTCCCTGAGCCAGCCCGGCACGCCGATCACGTTGCTGACGAAGAGCCCGATCAGCAGCGCGAAGATCACGTACTCGAGCCCCCAGTAGTTGACGGTCGAGTTACCGGCGATGAGCTGGGAGAGCCACGCCAGCGCGTACACGACGGGAAAGCCGATCACGTAGGCGCCCACGCGCCCGCCCATGACCGCGATCCCGATGGCGGACAGGACGAGAAATCCAAGTCCGATCACCACCGCCCGTGCAAGGTTCGCGTTCGAAAGCACCGCGCCCAGCGTCGCGCCGCCGTCGCCGCCCACGGCCCAGCGGAACTTCGGGACTTCCGGCCGGACGCCGACGAGAATGAGCACGATCAGGAGGAAGCCGAGCCACACGGCCACCCAGTCCTCGGTTCTCAGCAGGGACGATCCACTCTTGTTCATCGTTCAGCCCTCCCCGGAACGGTCGGTTCACGCCTATGTCGTAGCTTCCGTCGTGCTCACCTCCCCTTTGTGTCAGAGCACCCGGACCCGGTTGCGCGGATCGATCCGGATCCGCTTGACCGAGCGCAGGTGGTCGGCAACGACGTCCCAGGCGGGCGGCCCGTCGGCCTCACCGATCGAGGCCCAGCCCGTGGCCTTGTAGGACCGCCGTGGATCGAGCGGCTGGCCGCCGACGCGGACGTCGCTGATCCGCCGGCCCATCGGCTTGCCGGGCTCGATGACGTAGGTGAGCCCACCCATCCGCACCATGTCGCCGCCCTGCCGGTAGTAGGGATCCGGATGGAAGAGGTTGTCGGCGACGTCCTCCATGATCGTGTGGATCTCGGCGCCGGTGAGCTGGCGCACCCACGTGTTGGCGTAGGTCAGCGCCGTGTGGCTGTAGACGTCCTCGAGGGTGATGGCCTGGCCGGGGACGATCGTGATGCCCCAGCGGAATCCCGGAGAGAACGCCACCTGCGCGTCGGCGCGCTTGAGGAGCGCGTCCAGGATCAGCTCGTCGAACGTCCCGTTGAAGTTGCCGCGGCGGTAGAGGAGCGACTCCGACACGGCCAGGCGCTCGCCGAGCTTCGCCTCGTGGGGTGAGCGTAGCTCGCGGATGAGCCGCGCCATGTCGGGATCCTCGGGGACGACGCGGGACAGCACCGGGATCAGCCGGTACCGGTGGTCCGCGATGCGCCCGCCCCGGACGTCGAGGTCGAGCCGGCTCAGGAACTTGCCGTGCGATCCCGAGTTCACGATCAGCGTCCGGCCGACGCGCAGCGGCGTGGGCAACCCGTCGTGAGTGTGGCCGCCGAGGATGACGTCGAGGCCGGGCACGCGGGAGGCGAGCTTCATGTCCACGGCGATCCCGTTGTGGCTGAGGAGCACGACCAACTCGACCTTCTTCACCTGGCGCAACTCGTCCACGAGGGCCTGCATGCGATCGTCGTGGATGCCGAAGGTGAGGTCGGGGACGAAGCGCCGCGGGTGCGCGATGGGCGTGTACGGAAACGCCTGGCCGATGACGCCGAGGCGGACGCCGCCCACCTCCTTGATCGTGTACGGGCGGAAGACGGGTTCGTCCCACCCCGCCTCCGCCACGTTCTGCGCCACGAAGTCGCCCGTGAAGAGGCCGCG
>JBGPYK010000187.1:0-5458 GCA_041493245.1 Methylomirabilia bacterium
CCGCTTCTCCCTTGGCGAGCAGGCCGGCCACGTACGACCCGGACGCCGGCGCCGACTTGCGCGCCTCGATCGTCCGCTCCAGACGCTCGAGCATGTTGGCGGAAGGGGTGGCGCCCTCACCGCCAGGGAGCGCCGTAAAGAAGCAGGTCCGGTGCCCCGTGTGGCACGCGACCCCTTCCTGGTGCACCTGCACGAGCAGCACGTCACCGTCGCAGTCGGCATAGAGCCGCTCGACGTGCTGCGTGTGGCCGGAGGTCTCACCTTTCCGCCAGAGCTGCCCGCGCGAGCGGGACCAGAAGTGCGACAGCCCTGTCGTGAGCGTGACCTCCAGCGCCTGGCGATCCATCCACGCCACCATCAGCACCTCGCCGGTGTCCGCCTCCTGCACCACCGCGGGGATGAGTCCGCGCTCGTCGAAGCGGAGATCTCCGGGGCTCATGGCTCGAGCCGGACCTCCACGCCGCGCTCTCTGAGATAGGCCTTCGCCTCGGCCACCGTGTGGATCCCGAAGTGGAAGATGGACGCGGCGAGCACGGCGTCGGCCGCGCCCCCGACGAGACCCTCCCACAGGTGCTCGAGGGAGCCCGCCCCGCCCGACGCGATGACCGGAACCTCCACGGCCTCGGAGATCGCCCGCGTCAGCTCGAGATCGTACCCGTCCTTGGTGCCATCGCGGTCCATGCTCGTCAGGAGGATCTCGCCGGCGCCGAGGCGTGTCGCCTCCCGCGCCCACTCGACGGCGTCGCGGCCGGTAGGCCGCCGCCCGCCGTGCGTATACACCGACCATCGATCCATTTCACCGGACGATTTCACCGCGCGGCTCACGCTGCTGCAGCGCTCACCTTGCCCGGCCATGCTCGCCTCGGACGGGCCTGCTCGCGGCATGGCCGGCGTCCGGCGGTTCGCACTACCACGACTTTTGTCGCGGCGAGTGTCGCAGCGGGCGTCGATGGCGACGACGATGCACTGGCTGCCGAAGCGCTCGGCGGCTTCGGGGATCAGGGCCGGCCGCTCGAGCGCCGCCGTGTTGAGCGAAACCTTGTCCGCGCCGGCGCGCAGGAGGCCCCGCACGTCGTCGATGCTCCGGATGCCGCCGCCGACGGTCAGCGGCATGTAGATGCCCTCGGCGGTGCGGGCGACGACGTCCAGCATGATGCGCCGGTTCTCGTGTGATGCCGTGATGTCGAGGAACACCAGCTCGTCCGCGCCCTGCGCGTCGTAGGCCAGCGCCGCCTCCACGGGATCCCCGGCGTCGCGGAGATTCACAAAGCGCACGCCCTTGACGACGCGCCCGTCCTTGACGTCGAGGCACGGGATGATGCGCTTGGCGAGCATTACTGTAACGGGTGCGACGAGGCCGGTTCCACCGTGGGTGGCCCGAGAATGATGGCGTTCGGCTCCGTATCTCTCAGCGATTTCATTGCAGTTCTCGGAGCGCCTCGCGGAGGTCGATGGACCCGGTGTAGAGGGCGCGGCCGACGATCGTGCCCTCCACGCCGGGGACGGCGGCGAGGCGGCGGAGGTCGTCGATGGTGGCGACGCCGCCGGAGGCGAGGACGGGCAGGTCGACGGCGCGCGCGAGCGCCATCGTATCGTCGACGTTGGGACCGGTCTCCATTCCGTCACGGCTGACGTCGGTGTAGAGGAGCGCAGCGGCGCCGGCGTCCCGAGCGCGCGCCCCGACCTCGGTCACCGTCACATCCGCCGCCTCGGTCCAGCCCTTGACGGCGACGCGCGGCCCGCGGGCGTCGACGGCGACGATGATCCGCTGGGGATGGCGGCGGCAGACGTCGCGGAGGAACGCCGCGTCGAGGGTGGCACGCGTGCCCACGACCACCCAGCACGCGCCCGTCTCCAGCGCCGCCTCCACGGCCGCGAGGTCGCGCAGGCCGCCGCCGACCTCGACGGGCACCGGGGCAACGGCGGCGACGATCTTAGCGACGAGCGCCGTCTGGCGCGGCGCGCCGGCAAAGGCGCCGTCGAGATCGACCACGTGCAGGCGCGCGGCGCCCAGCGAGGTCCATCTGAGCGCCATCGCCACCGGGTCGTCGGAGAAAATCGTCTCGCGATCGCTCCGTCCCTCGCGCAGCCGCACGCAGCGCCCCTCGCGGAGGTCAACGGCCGGGATGACGATCACGGCTGGCTGACCACGCGGGACGCGCGGACCATCGTGGCGAAGTTCTCGAGCAGCCGGAGCCCCCACCGCTGGCTCTTCTCGGGATGGAACTGCGTCGCGCAGATGCGGCCGTGCTCGAGGGCGGCGGCGAACCGCACTCCGTACTCGCACCACGCCGTGCACGGATCGGCACTCTCCACGAGGGGGTAATAGGAGTGCACGAAGTAGAAGTACGCGTCCTCGGGGATCCCCTCGAACAAGCGCAGCCGCCCCTCGTGGCGGACCTGGTTCCAGCCCATGTGGGGGATCTTGCGCCCGGGCGGGAAGCGGCGCACGACGCCGGGGATCACGTCGAGCCCGCGCCCGTCGCCGAACTCCTCGCTCGTCGAGAAAAGCAGTTGGTAGCCCAGGCAGATGCCGAGGAAGGGCCGCCGGCCGTCGAGCGCGCGGCGGAGCGCCGCGAGGAGCCGCAGCCGCTCGAGGTTCGCCATCGCGTCGTGGAAGGCGCCGTCGCCGGGCAGGACGACGGCGTCGGCGGCGTCGACGACACCCGCCTGTTGCGTCACCACCGCGTCCAACCCGAGCCGCTCGAAGGCTTTCTCGACGCTCCCGAGATTGCCGCGCCCGTAGTCGATGATGGCAATCATTGCTAGAGGCTCACAAGCTCCCCTTCGTCGAGGGGACGACACCGGTGATGCGCGGGTCGAGCCGCGTGGCTTGCGCGACGGCTCGCCCTACGGCCTTGAAGACGGCCTCGGCGATGTGGTGGAGGTTCTCGCCGTAGTGCAGGTTGACGTGCAGGTTCAGCTCGGCGTTGAAGGCGAAGGCGCGGAAAAAGTCCCGGAGCAGGTCCAGGTCGAAGTTCGCGATGCGCGTCCGGTTGAGCGGCACGTTGAAGACGATGAACGGGCGGCCCGAGATGTCGACGGCGGCCGAGACCAGCGCCTCGTCCATGGGGATCGCGGCGGTCCCGTAGCGGACGATCCCCGTGCGGTCCCCGATCGCCTCGCGGAGTGCCTTCCCGAGCACGATGCCCACGTCCTCCACGGTGTGGTGGAGGTCCACCTCGAGGTCGCCGTGGGCGTCCACGGTGAGGTCCATGAGCCCGTGCTTGGACCACGCTTCCAGCATATGACCGAAGAACGGGATCCCCGTCTGGATCTTGGAGGCGCCCGTCCCGTCGATGTTGAGCTGCAGGACGATGTCCGTCTCCTTGGTCTTGCGCGAGTGGCGCGCCTGCCGGGGCACCAGGTCGAAGCTCATACGCCCTCCCCTCCGTCCGTCGTGTGCAGTCGCACCGCGGCTGCCCGGCCGTGGCCGGCGAGCCCTTCCACTTCCGTGAGCACGGCGAGGTGGGTCTGCGCCGCCGCGAGGCCGCGCGCCGAATACTCGATCACGCTCGAGCGCTTGACGAAGTCCTCGATGCCGAGCGGCGACGAGAAGCGTGCCGTCCCCGCGGTCGGCAGCACGTGGCTCGGCCCCGCGACGTAGTCGCCGACGACCTCCGGCGTCCGGCCGCCGACGAACACCGCGCCCGCGTGACGGACGCGCGCGAGCAGCGGCGCGGGCCCGCGGACGAGCAGCTCGAGGTGCTCGGGCGCCAGGCGGTTGGCCAACTCGACTGCATCCTCCAGGCCGTCGACGATGACGAGCGCGCCGTGGCGCGCGAGCGCCTCGCCGGCGATGGCGCGGCGGGGGAGCGCCGCGAGCTGGCGCGCGAGCGCCTGCTCCACCCGTGGCACGAGCGTCTCGGCGTCGGTGACGAGGACGGCGCGGGCCATGGGATCGTGCTCGGCCTGGGCGAGGAGGTCGGCGGCGATCCACTCGGGGTCCGCGGCGCCGTCGGCCACGACGACGACCTCGCTGGGTCCGGCGACCATGTCGATGCCCACCTCGCCGAAGACTCGGCTCTTGGCCAGCGCCACGTAGACGTTGCCGGGTCCCACGATCTTGTCCACGCGCCGGATGGTCGCCGTACCGTACGCGAGGGCGGCGATCGCCTGCGCGCCGCCGATGCGGTAGCCCTCGGAAACCCCCGCGAGCCGCGCCGCCGCGAGCACGGCGGGTTCGACGCGTCCATCGGCGGAGGGCGGCGTCACCAGCACGATCTCCCGCACGCCCGCGACCCGAGCGGGCAGCGCCGTCATCAGCACCGTCGAGGGATAGGCCGCCCGCCCGCCGGGGATGTAGACGCCCACGCGCTCCAGGGGCCGGATCTCCTGACCGAGCACCGAGCCGTGCTCGTCGGTGATTCGCCACGACTTCGGCACGGCGGCGGCGTGGTAGCGTTCGATCCGCTCCGCCGCGTACGCGAGGGCCGCCCGCGTCGCGGGCGGGAGGGCGGCCGCGGCGGCCTCGAACTCGGCGGGCTGAACGCGGAGTGCCGCCGCCGATGGCGCCGCGAAGCCGTCGAAGCGGGCGGTCAGCTCCAGCAGCGCCATGTCGCCCCGCTGCCGCACGTCAGCCAGGATCGTGTCGACCGCACGCTGAACCTCGGGCGCCACGTCCACCGGCCGACGCGCGAGCGCGTTCACGACCGCGTCGATACCGAGCGCGCGGGCGTCGAGCCGGCGGACCGCGGTCACCGCGCCACCTTGGCGATCAGCGGCCGCATGTCGCGGATGAGCGCGGTGACCGCGGCGTACTCGGTTTTCATCGACGCGCGGTTGACGATGAGCCTGGCCGTCGAGCGGGCAATCTCGGCGACTTCCACGAGGCCGTTCGCCCGCAGCGTTTCCCCGGACTGCACGAGGTCCACGATGCGGTCGGCCAGCCCGACGAGGGGCGCCAGCTCGATGGAGCCGTCGAGGCGGACGATCTCGACCTGAATCCCGCGCTCGGAGAAGTACCGCTCCGTCATGCGCGGGTACTTGGTCGCCACGCGCACCCACGACCACTTTGCGGGGTCGTCGCGCTCCCACAGCTCGCGCGGCTCGGCGACGACGAGCCGGCAGACGCCGAAGCCGAGGTCGAGTGGCTCGTAGACGTCGGGGTCCTGCTCGGCCAGGATGTCTTTGCCCACGATCCCGAGGTCGGCGGCCCCGTAGGTGACGTAGGCGGGAATGTCGGCCGGCTTGAGGAAGAGCAGGCGCAGACCCCGACCCTCGTCGCTTAAGATCAGCTTCCGCGACTCCGCATCGATCCCGCCGACCCCCAGCTCCCGCATCAGGTCGAGGGCAACCTCGAGGAGGCGGCCTTTGGGCAGGGCCAGCGTCAGCATGGCTTTCACGACCGCCGCTCGATGCGGGCGCCGAGCCCCGCCAGCTTCATCTCGAGCCGCTCATAGCCGCGGTCGAGGTGGTAGACGCGCGAGATCTGGGTGCGCCCGTGCGCGGCCAGGCC
>JBGPYK010000617.1:0-2060 GCA_041493245.1 Methylomirabilia bacterium
GTCATCGTCCACCGGAGCGGATTGCCGGTGACCGTGGGGTCGAGCATGATGCGGACGTTCGTGTTCGCCGGGTCGTAGTGGTAGTGGGGGTGATTATCGAAGCACTCGAACCGGAGCAGCTCCCGCTCGGTGCCGTCCACGCTGCCGATTACCTGAAGGCACACGCCCTGGTCGGCGTGGTTCCCGCCTCCCCCTCCCGCGCCTTGGCGGTGGGGTGCGCCCCCGTCGATGTCGCGATACTGCAGGGCAAAGCAGATCGGGCCACAGGGGATCTTTCCGCTGCCGATGTCCATCGTCGTTCTCCTCTCACACGATCAGGTGCACGCTGGGGAGGCCGGCTCCAGTGGCCCGACCCCTCCGGCTTCTCTTATCTCCGCCACCGGCGCGCAGTTGTCAAGGGCCCCGACAAGGGGCGCGGGACGGCCTCGTCGGTAGGTGATCAGCGCCCCCGGAGATCTCGAAGCGCCAGGAAGGATGCCGCGTCGATGCGCGACAAAGGGCGCGCCGAGGCGGCGAGCGCGCTCGTCAGATCGGGATGAGGCCGAGGTGAATCTCCATGGCTCGATCGACGGCGCGTTGTGCCTCGGCAGAGATGCGTCCTGCGCGTCTGACCACGCGATCCCGATCGTAGGTCATCACCATAGAGGCGTTCGCGATGCGGGCCGCCGCGAGCGTGGAACGTGGCGCGCGCAGATCTACCATGTAGGTTCTGGACCCGCGGTCCGCGGTGTAGGCCTGGGTTGGGACCACGGTTACCGCCTGCCCGTATCGATTCGCAACGTCGTTCGACACGACGACGCACGTCCTCGTCTTCCGCGGCTCCACCCCCACCGAGGGGTCGCACTGAATCCAGAGAATGTCGCCCCGCCGGAACTCGACGGGCTCACGCGTCTTCATCGCCCATCAGCTTCAATTGCCCGGCTTCCAAATCCCTCAGCAGTGTCCGCGCATCGCCGCGCCCGGCCGCATAGTCGGCGGCGAGCTGCTTGCGTCGCTCGGCCGCTTCTCGCTGGGCGAGCCCCTCGCGCAGGAGCTCTCTGGCCAAGGCGGCTCGGGGCTTCCCCGAACGTTTCGTGTGCCGATCGAGGCGACGGAACGTGTCTTCGTCCAGTGTCAAATTGAGCCTAGCCATGACACCAACGATAGCACCAAACTCGGGAGGCTGCTGCTCCGCGCGCCCGAGCGTTATCAAGGCTCGGCGACGCCTGAAGGCGAAAGTCCTGGGCCTCGACCCGCGTCGTCCCCTACTTCGGCAGCATCGCCACCAGCGGCTCAAGGTTCCTCGGGTCGGGCTTGAGCGTGCCCGGGGGAACGCGGGTGATCAGCTCCACGACCTTGTCGTTGAACGGGGTGGGAACGCCGACCTGGCGGCCCTGCTCGGAGACGTAGCCGTTCAGGTACTGCACCTCGGTACGGCGCCCGCGCATGACGTCCTGGAGGGACGCACTGGAACCCAACCCCTCCCTCAGGCCGACTCGATCGTCAGTCCTTCGATGCGCTCGAAGTCGCGGCGGTTGTTCGTAAGGAGCGTGAGGTCGTGGCGGAGAGCGGAGGCGGCGATCAGGATGTCGAGGTCCGCGATCAGGTTGCCGAGGCGTCGTAAGCGCGCTCGCTCCCGGCCGAAGATCGCCGAGATGTCACGGTCAAGCGAGACGAGCGCCACCCCCTTGATGAGGTTTTCGACGTGCCGCTCACTCGCGGCCTGGTCGGAGGAGAGGTAGACCCCTTCGTACAGTTCCGCGAGCGAGATGAGCGACAGGCCGATTCCCTCAGGGATTGCCGCCTCGCCCCGCTCCCTTGCCCGCTCACTGCCTCGTAGCCAGAAAACCGCGATGTCGGTGTCGAGGAGATACCTCACGACAGCCGGACTTCGGGCCGCGTGAGCGTGCGGCTCGCCCGGAGGTCCGCGAGGAAGGCGTCGGTGTCGATGAGGCCCTTCCACCCGCCGAAGGACGACCGGAAGGCGGCAAGGTCCGTCGTCGCGGCGGGGATCACGACCTCGACCTCAGTCCCCTCGGGCAGCTCTACGGCCTCCAGCGGTTCGATCCTGCCGTTCTTGA
>JBGPYK010000238.1:0-4782 GCA_041493245.1 Methylomirabilia bacterium
AACGCGTCGGATCAGATCGTCGAGAAGGGCAAGCGGATCGCCGCGTGGCTCCTGGAGGCCGCGGCCGCCGACATCGAATTCTCCGCCCGAAGGTTCAGCGTGAAGGGCACCGACCGCTCGGTCGATCTGTTCGAGGTGGCGGCCGCCGCACTACGAGCCGACGCACCGGAGGATTGTCGAGGACCGCTCGACGGGACGAGCGATGAAACTATGCCCTCGCCGTCCTTCCCCTACGGTTGCGCGGTGTGCGAGGTCGAAGTCGATCCCGAGACCGGCGTGGTCGAACTGGTCCGCTACACCACCGTGGACGACGTCGGCCGCGCCGTCAATCCGATGATCCTCCACGGCCAGACCCACGGTGGCATCGCGCAGGGCGTGGGGCAGGCGCTGTGGGAGTCCTGCGCGTACGACGCCGAGACCGGCCAGCTCCTGTCCTCCACGCTGATGGACTACGCCCTGCCCCGCGCGGACATGCTGCCGGCGTTCACGACGGAAATCAGCGAGGTGCCCTCGACCTCGCATCCACTCGGCTTGCGCGGCGGCGGCGAAGGCGGGACGACGCCGGCCCTCGGCTGCGTGATCAACGCGATCTGCGACGCGCTCGCCGAGCTGGGCGTCGAGCACATCGAGATGCCGGCGACCTCCGAACGCGTCTGGCAGGCGATCCGAAACGCACGGCCATCGAGGGGCCGGACGACATAAAGAGTCATCGGCCGTCCCCGAGTATAATCACGGGCGCGGGCAGTTGACGTTTCAGCGGGGAGGGTGACGCATGCTGACACACGAAGAAAACGAGCTCGTCACACGCATTGATGCCGGCACGCCGATGGGCAACACCATGCGCCGGTACTGGATCCCGGCGCTGCTCGCGTGGGAGCTGCCGCAACCGGATTGTCCGCCCGTGCGCGTCAAGCTCCTGGGCGAAGATCTGGTGGCCTTTCGTGACACGGAGGGCCGCGTCGGACTCCTCGACGAGTTCTGCCCGCATCGGCGTGCCTCGCTGTTCTTCGGCCGCAACGAGGAGTGCGGGCTGCGCTGTGTCTACCACGGCTGGAAGTTCGACGTCAGCGGGCGCTGTGTGGACATGATGAACGAGCCGGAAGAGCTGACCTTCAAGCACAAGATCCGCCAGCCGTCCTATCCCACGGTCGAGATGGGCGGCCTCATCTGGGCCTACATGGGACCGCCGGCGCTCGAGCCGCCTCTGCCCAAGTTCGCCTGGACGCAGTCGCCGGCCACGCACCGGCACGTGTCGAAGGTGATCGAGGAGTGCAACTGGCTCCAGGCGCTGGAAGGCGGCATCGACACCTCGCACGCCCCCATCCTGCACCGGCTCATCACGACCAACTCCAAGCGGGCAGGCATCAGTCCGGCGAACCCGTTCGTTCGTGGCAAAGCGCCCGCGATCGTCGTCGACCTGACGGACTGGGGTTACCAATACGCCGGCCTCCGGCCTCTCGACGCGGCCGACATGCACATCCGCACCTACCACTTCGTCATGCCGTTCCATCAGATCCGTCCCTTCCAGACGAACAAGGGTTTCCCCGCGGTGGCCGGCCACATCTGGGTGCCGATGGATGACGGGACCACCATGGTCTACAACTGGCATCACAGCACCACCGAGGAGCCCCTCAACGAGGACGATCGGGCCGAGCGTCGTTCGGGGAATGGCCCGGACCACGTCGACCAGACGACCTTCCGCTCGAAGGCCAATCGGCAGAACAACTACCTCCTCGATCGGCGGGCGCAGAAGACGGAAACGTTCACCGGGATCGACGGCATCAACACCCAGGACCGGGGCATCCAGGAAAGCATGGGGCGGGTCGTCGATCGCAGCAAAGAGCACCTCGGCCCGGCCGACAAGGCCATCATCCAGGCCCGTCGCCTGCTCCTCGGGGCCATCAAGACGGTTCAGGAGGGCGGCACTCCGCGTGGCATCAACCCGACCTACTACCCGCTCCGGGCGTCTGAAGGCGTGCTGCCACGCGACGCCGATTGGCGGGAGGTCCTGACTCCCGAGATGGCCACGGCCGAGATCTTACAGACGGTGTAAATCCGTCGCGCGAGGGCCTCAACGCGGTCCGTTGACTCCGTCCTGACGTCTCCCTACAGTGACCGCATGGACCCCTCGCGACCCGAGCAGCTGACCGGCCGTCTTCAGGGTGTGCGGGAGGCCGTGCCCGACCTCGAGCTCGTCGTACTGTTCGGATCGACGGCGAAGGGCCGAAGACGAGCCGGGAGCGACGTGGACGTCGCCGTACGCTGCGTAGGCACGGCGGATCTCGACACCCTCTATGGTGTCCTCGCGCCGGCCCTCGGCAGCGAGCACCTGGACCTGGTCGACTTGCGCCGCGCCGGCCCCCTCCTCGCGATGGCGGTAGCGCGGTCCGGTCGCCTCCTCTACGAGTCGCGGCCGGGAGCGTTTCGGCAGTTCCAGTCGCTCGCCTCTCGGCGATACTGCGACACCGCCAAGCTGCGGCGCGCCCAGCGCCGCGCGATTCAGGTGTTCCTCGCGCGTCACGACCTCGGGCCATGAGTCGACACGACGCGGCGCCGCCCTGCTTGCCGGCACCTCGCCCGGTCCGGCGATGAGCCCGATCGACGCGGCGATCGTCCGTCGCAAGCTGGGCCACATCATGACGTCGCTGGACCTGCTGCGACCCATGAGGGCGATCCCTCTCCACGAGTACCGGACGCGAGTGTGGGAGCGGAAGGGCGTGGAGCGCGTGCTTCAGGAAACCATCGAGGCGGCGCTGGACGTCAACGCACATCTGATCGCCGAGCGCGGGTATGACGTGCCGGACGACTACTTCGGCGGCTTCGTGAAGCTGGGACAGCTCGGCATTCTCCCGGAGGAGCTGGCCCGCGCTCTTGCGCCGTCGGCCGGGCTGAGGAATCGCCTCGTCCATGAGTACGACACACTCGACGACGCGAAGGTCCTCGCCGCCGTCGGGACGACGCTCGACCTCTATCCGCGCTACATCCAGGCGATCGAGGCCGAGCTGGTCAAGCTTGGAGGCTCGAGGGAGAGTCAGGCGCCTTGACGTGTCCATGTTGCTTCCCTAAGATGGACACGTTTCGGAGGAACGCAGCATGCGATGGAAGATCGGCCAGGCGAAACAGCAGTTCTCCGAGGTGGTGCGGCGCGCGGCGAGAGAACCGCAGCTGATCTGCAACCGTGACCGGGTCGTGGCCGCGGTGGTCGACGCGGCGTCGCTGGAGCGGCTCCGGACGATCAGGCAGAGCGAGAGTCGAGGGTCGATCGCTGCCGCGTTCGAAGGACTGCGCGCGCTGGCCAAGCGCGAGGGATACCGGCTGAAGACGCCAGCGCGCACCACCCGCCGCAACGCGTTCGCCGATGGCCTCGACCGCGTTTCTCGTTGACACGAACGTTCTCAGCGAGCTCGCGCGCCCGCGCCCGAACGACCGCGTGGTTGCCTGGGCGCAGACCGTCGTCAAAGTCGCACTGAGCGTCGTCACCCTGGAAGAGATCCAGTGCGGCCTCGCGTGGAAACCCAACGCGCGAGTCCAAGCCTGGTTCGACGCGTTCGTGGAGGAGCACTGTGAGCTCGAGACGGTCACCGCGGAGGTCGCCGTGACGGCGGGCAGGTTGCGTGGAAGACTGGCCGCGCGTGGCGCATCGCGGAGCCAGGCCGACATGCTCATCGCAGCGACCGCGCAGGTCCGACAGCTCACGCTCGTGACGAGGAACGTGCGCGACTTCGCCGGCTGTGCGATCAGGCTGCTCGATCCTTTTCGATGGGGCGTCTGAGACTCCGCACGCGATGGCGACACGCGAAAGGTTCCGAGGTAGGACATGAGACGACGACTGACGATGGTGGCCGCTGCACTTGTGCTGTTCGCCTACGATGCTCCCCCGGTCGTCTCGCCCGCGCTCGCTCAACCGGCGAAGCCGCTGCCGACGATCACGGTGTCCGCGTTCAACGCGCCGTCGCTCGGGTCGTTCATTCCCCCGATCATCAAGGCGAGGGGCCTCGACAGGGCCAACGGCTTCACGCTCGAGATGGCCTACAAGCCTTCAGACACCTACCAGGTCGACTTCGCCTCCGGCCACGATCAGGTCGGCGGGAGCTCCACCTTCATCTCCGAGGCCCGGCGGGCCAGCCAGGGCGTGGAGATCATCTGCCTCTTCAACGTCTTCGATTACTTCGCGGCCGTGATCACCGCCAACCCGCAGATCAAGACCTTCAAGGACCTGGAGGGCAAGCAGCTCGCCGCCGACACTCCGACGACGATCTGGGGCATGGGCCAGTGGTTCCTGACGAAGAGCGGCGTCGATTTGAGCAAGGTGCGGGTGATCTCTCAGGGCTCACCGGCCATGGTCGTCTCGATCCAGGCCAACCGCGTGGATGCGGTGTTCGTCTCCGAGCCGACGTACAGCGTGATCATGCACGGTCCCAACGCCGGCCAGCTCCACAGCCTCGTGGCCGACGACGCCTTGTGGAAGCAGCTCACGGGCCTGTCGACCCTGCCGCTCCTGGGCGTGGCCGTGCACAAGAGCTGGCTCGCCAAGAACAAGGACCAGGCCCAGGCGCTGTATGCCGCCTACAAGCAGGCGGTCGACTGGGCCGTGGCCAACCCGTCTGATGCGGCCAAGACGATCTCCGAGGCGACCAAGCTCAACGCGCGCGCCCTGGAGGATGCCCTGAAGTCGGGGCGACTCGGGCTGCACGTGCAACCCGCGGTGAATGGCAAGGACACGATCCTCGCGGCCTTGCAGCTCGCCGTGCAGGCCAAGCAAGTGGAAAAAGTGCCGGCCGC
>JBGPYK010000046.1:0-10763 GCA_041493245.1 Methylomirabilia bacterium
CCTGCTGGTCACGGAGGGCGTCGGTGTTGCGGACCACGAGCGTGTCCCGATCGATCTTCCGGACGTACCGCTCCGTGACCGACCCAAGCTGACTGTCCTTGACGGCGCCCATCCCGAGCGCGCCCATCACGACCAGGTCATAGTCCGACGCGAGGGTGTCCTCGATGAGGACTTTGTAGTGCTTGCCGTCGATCATCTTGCGCTCGAAGCCGAGGCCCGCCTCCGCGCACTTCTTGCCCAGGACGTCGAGATAGGAGTCCGAAATGAGCTGCAGCCCCATGGCGATGAGCGAGTCGTGGATCTTGCGCTGGCGCTCCAGCTCGGTCTCGTCCTTGTACTCCTCGGGCAGCGTGTACTCCATCTGCTTGAAGCGGTAGTCGTGCAGGCGCGCCGCGTACACGTGACAGCCCGTGAGCCGGGCGCCGAAGGCTCGGCCCAGCTCGACGGCGAGGTCGATGGCCCGGTTCGAGTAGTCCGAGTTGTCGACCGGCACGTAGATGTGCTTGAACATTCCCGTCTCTCCTTTTGCCGTCGGGAGCGCCGCAGCGCCCGACGGTCGGCCCCTCGCTGCGTCAGCTCACTTGAGTTCGAATTCGGCGGTCGCGGTGCCCTTGGGCGCGACGGTGATTTGCTTGGTCACTGTACGCGGCTCGTCGTAGAGGGGGCGCCCGTCCTTGTCGGCGCCCTTCGCGCGAAAGCCCTCGTGCCACATGGTAACCTTCCAGGTTCCGGCGGGGACGCCGTCGATTCGGAACGCTCCTTGCTCGTCGGTCACCGCCACGTAGGGACTGTCGTGGACGACGAGCCACCCGAACATGTGCGGATGCGCGTCGCACAGCACCCGGACGACGCCCGGCTTCGTCAGCCGCCTCGTGATGTCGATCATCTGGTCCCGGTTGGGCAGGGCCAGGTTGAAGACCGTCGGCTTACCCGAGAACCCGTGCGTGTTGTGCAGGATGGGGTCGGAGTTCTTCACCCGGACCCGCTCCCCCGCCATCGCCGCCGACACGTGCGACACGAACAAGCACTTGTGGTTGTCGACGATCACGTCGCCCTTCGCCTTCTTGCCCCGCGTCACACCCTCGATCAGGACCACGGCGCCCTTGACCCCGCCCTGGCCGCCCACGACCAGCGCCTCAGAGGGCTTGTGCTCACCGCAGAGGTCGCGGTTCTTGTTCACGGCGAGGGGCTCGAGCTTGGGCGGTGTCCCCCCGAACTTCACGACCCCGCTCAGCACGCCCCCGTCCGTCACCACCGTCTCCTCGTAGGCCGGCGCGGCCGAGGCCACGCCAAGCGTCGCGACGAGCGCCAGGAGGGCCGGCCACCGCCTCAGGCGCCTCAGGGCTCCGGGTTCAGGTAGAACTCGAGCGCCAGCCAGAGGCTCCGGCTGTAGCGGAAGAACCAGAGCGGGAACACGAGCAGGAACGGGATCCAGACGGCGAGCTGGGCGGCGGTCGACAGCGCCGTGTACGCCCAGAGCAAGAAGTACCCGCCGAGGGCGAGGCTCGTCGTCACCCCGTAGTTGATGTAGATCGCCCCGACCCAGTAGCCCTGCGCCCGCTCGAAGCGAAGACCGCAGAGCGCGCACTCCGACCGCATCGTAAACCAACTCTCGAACCATTTCACCGCTCGCCTCGCGGCGCTCAGGCCTGCGGCGATTCTCGGGCATTTCACCGCTCGCCTCGGCCGGGGAACGGCCTCGGCTCGCACGGCCACGCCGCCGCTTGGCTCGCACTGCATAAAGAGCTGCGCGCCCCCGCAGCGGGGACACCGCAGCGCGAGCGCCCGGCGCACGACGCGGGCGGCCCGGTTGGCGGCGGGCTCGAGGGGCACGCTCCACTTAGTGCTTGGCCGGCGCCGTCACCGCGGCCTTCTTCGCCGCGTCCGTGGTCTTGAGCACGGCGAAGCCGTCGGGCAGGAGGACGAAGACCAGCAGGGTGGCGATGGCCAGCGGCGTGATCGCGATCCAGCCCAGCGTCTTCGCCTCGAAGCGGAGGTGCATGAAGTACATCGCCACGAGCACGGCCTTGGTGAGCGCCAGCCCGCAGAGCAGGACGCCGATCGTGAACTTGCCCAGCGGCATGTAGATCACCGCGATCTCCACCACGGTGAGCACCGCCAGATACCAAAAGATCGTCATGTAGTTCGGATGCTTATGCGCCGTCTCTGCCATTGCCATCCCTCCTTAGAGGAGGTACATGAAAGTAAAAACCATAATCCAAACCAAGTCGACGAAGTGCCAGTAGAGGCCGACGATCTCGACCGCGTTGTAGCTGGCCGCGGGCTGCGGCCGGTTCGACACGTACCGGACGATCGAGAGCAGGTAGATGACGCCGCCCGTGACGTGCAGGCCGTGGAACCCGGTGATGATGAAGAAGGAGGTACCGAAGAGCGTCGCCCCCCACGGGTTCTGGTTGATGTGCAGCCCCCGGTGGATCAGGTGCGTCCACTCGTAGGCCTGCAGGCTGACGAAGATCGCACCCCCGAGCGCGGTGAAGAGCAGGAACAGGATGGCCCGCGACCGGTCGCCCTTGCCCAGCCACTCCAGCGCCTTCACCATCGTGACGCTCGAGCAGATGAGGAGGAACGTCATGATGGCGGTGAGATTGATCCCCAGCACGGCGAAGGGACTCGGCCAGTCGCCGCTGGTGGCGCGCATGGCGCCGTAGCCGGCGAGCAGGGTGCCGAAGCCGACGGCGTCGCCGGCCAGGAAGGCCCACATGCCGAGCTTGCCCCAGCTGTCCGGAGTGAGTGGGGTCTCGGCAGGCTCGACCGCCGAGTGGATCGACGCTACCTGACTCATAGGGAGCTCTCCTCGTGTGGTGCGAGCTGGGCGGCGACGGCGGCGGCGCTGCCGGACGGGCCGGAACGCGGGTGCGAGTGCATAGCGTGGTAGCGCGACGCGAGGATGCCGGCGATCCCCAGGCCGACGACGAACGGCATCAGGATGAGCCCGATGAACGCCCAGTTGAACGTCCGATCCCCGTAGGCCGACGCCACGCACGTGGCGCAGGCCGCGGCCGCGCGCGGCGCGAGCAGCACGAGCAGGACGACGATGCGCGCGATCACAGCAGGTACACCGAGACGTAGAGGATCGGCCACAGCGCGACGACGAAATGCCAGTAGAGCGCGCACGCCGTCGCGGCGGCCGCCCGGGGCCCGGCGAAGCGTCCCCGCGAGGCCAGGGTGAGCGTGAGGCCGAGCCATGCGAGCGCGGCCACGACGTGGGCGGCGTGGGCGCCGATCAGGGTGTAGAAGGTCGTCCCGTACGCGCCCGACGCGACCGTCAACCCGAAGCGGACGAGGCGCAGCCACTCGTAGCCCTGAACGGCGAGGAACAGCCCGCCCAGGGCCGCGGTGAGGCTGAGATGCCTCACGAAGGCGCGCCCGTCGCCACGCACCCGCGCCCGTCCCGCGGCCATCATCGCGACGCTGGACAAGAGCAGGATGACGGTGTTGACGGCGGTGACGCCGACGGGCAGGCGCGGCTGGAGCGGCGGCGGCCACACCGGCGCCGCCAGGCGGACGATCCAGAACGAGAAGATGAGGGCGGCGAAGAACATGATCTCGCCGCCGATCACGAAGACCGTCGCGAGCACGGCGTTGTCGAGGAGCGGGCGGCCCGGGCCGCAGTCCGGGCCGTCGCCTCCACCCGTCCGCGGCGGCGGGGGCGGGACGCGGCCGTTCGTGCGCAAGGCGCGGGGCGGCCGCTGCGGCGGCGCTTCGACGATCGGCGTCACCAGCGGATCCCCACGAGGAAGCCGGCCACGAGCAGCGTCACGATGATCGCCAACAGCACGCGCAGCACGCGGCGGTTGCGCTCCCGGACGTCCTCGTGCGGCCTCGATGCCACCGCCGCGTCCCTCATACCTTGTCGAAGGCCAGCAGCGCCAGGAGGGCGGGGAGGTACAGGAGCGACGCGTAGAGCACACGACGGGCCGAGAGGGTGGAGGGCGCCAGCGCTTGCAGCCCGCCGAACACGACGAAGGCGACACCCAGCATGAGCGCGCCGGTGAAGTAGACGCCGCCCGTGAGCCCGATCAGCGTCGGCAACAGGCTCACCGCCAGCAGGGCCAGACAGGCGGTCACGATTTGGCGCTCCGTCGTGCTGCCGTCCGCGTCGACCACCGGGAGCACGCGCACACCGGCCCGCGCGTAGTCGTCCCGATAGAGCCGCGCGATGGCCAGCGTGTGCGGGAGCTGCCACAGGAAGAGGATGCCGAAGAGGACCCAGGCCCCGAGGGAGAGGTCGTCACGCGCGGCGACCCAGCCCGTCACGGGCGGCAGCGCGCCGGGAACGGCGCCGACGATGGTGCACAGCGCCGTGCGGACCTTGAGCGGCGTGTACGCGAAGAGATAGAGGACGGCGGTCGCGGCGGTGACGGCGGCCGCCAGGGTCCCGACGAAGGCGGCGAGATAGACGATGCCGAGCCCCGTGACGGCCGAGCCGAAGAGCAACGCCTCCACGGGCTGCAGCCGCCCGTCGGGCAGCGGCCGCATGCGCGTGCGCTCCATCAGCGCGTCGACGTCGCGCTCCCAGTACTGGTTCAGCGCGAGCGTTCCCCCGGCCGCGAGCAGCGTCCCGACGATCAGGTGCACCATCCGGGCGTAGCCCGGCGTGCCCGTCAAACCAACGTAGTAACCGACCAGCGTGGTGACGAGGATCATGACGACCACGCGCGGCTTGGTCAGCGCCATGAGGTCCGCGGCGACCTGGCGACGGTCCCGCGCGATGCTGGCCGCGATGACTTCCGTCGGCGGCATCAGCAGGTCCCCCGCGAAACCACCACGAGCCTCGGCGCGCCCGAGCTAGGAGCCGGTCGGAGCGTTTCGAGGAGCGCCACGGCTTTGCCGGGGTGCTCCGAGCGTTGGGGGGGTTGGGGGGCCATGTCGGGGCCCCCCATGTTCCTCGAGACCCGCAGCGTGAGCACCACGGCGGCGCCGAGGATCAGGCTGCCCGTCAGGCGATGGGCGATCGGCAGCGCCAGCCCCGTCACCGCGCCACCCGGCAGCGCGAGTGACGAGAAGCGACCGACAAAAGCCCCGACCCCGAGGAGAAGCTGCAGACCGAGCAGGACCAGCAGCGCGCGCGCGGCCGGCGCGGCGACGGGATCGTCGCCCCGGCGGAGTCGCGCGGTCACCACGGGGGCAAGTGCCAGGACGCCGAGCGCGCCCGCCAGGTGGAGGTCGATCCGTCCGGCATGGGTCAAGAGCGCGCCGAAGACGATCTGCACGTAGACGAGTGCCGCCGTGGCGAGCGTGAGGGCCCGGGTCGACGGCGGCAGCTCGCGCAGGGCCGGCGGGGCCGCCCGCGACGTGAGCAGCGCGATGGCGACGAGGAGACCGAAGAAGGCCTGAGCGAGACAGCCGTGGAGGATGGCCAGCGTCCCCTGCAGGAGCACGACGCGGAGCCCGCCGAGCAGCCCCTGGACGACGACGGCGGTCACGGCGGCGAGCCCGAGCCAGCGCAGGCGGCCGCCCGCGCCCCAGAGCGCGGCGCCGAGTCCCAGCGTGAGCAGCCCGACGACCGCCCCGATGAGCCGGTGACTGTGCTCGTAGAAGATTCCCCCGACCATGCGGGCCCAGGGGTAGAGGAACATGTTGTGGCCGAAGGTGGTCGGCCAGTCGGGCACGGCGAGCGCCGCGCCCGTGTTGGTCACGAGCCCGCCGAACAGGATCAGCACGAAGGTGGCGCCCGCCGTGACGAGGGCGAGGCAATGCGCGAACCTAGTCATCCCGGCCACGTCACCCCGTCACATCCACCCGCCGCGCGGCTCAGTGCCGGGCGGCCGCCGCCCGGCCGAGCGGCTGCGTCTGCGGGAGGAAGTCCTCCTTCGCCTCCGGCGAGCTGTACTCGTAGGGGCCGCGGTAGATTGTGGGCAGCGTCGGGCCCCAGTTCAGGTGGGGCGGCGGCGACGGCGCCGTCCACTCGAGCGTGTTGGCGTTCCACGGGTTCAGCGGCGCCTTCTTGCCGGCGAACAGGCTCCAGAAGAAGTTGATGACGAAGGGGATCTGCGCGAGGCCGAGGCCGATGGCGCCGATCGTGATGATCACGTTCCAGTGCTGCTGGTGCTGCAGGAACTCGTACTGGAGCGGGTTGTAGATCCGCCGCATCTGGCCGCCCACGCCGATGATGTGCATGGGGAAGAACGTGAGGTTGAAGAACACGAAGGTCGGCCAGAAGTGGAGATAGCCGAGGGCGGTGTTCGTCAGGCGGCCGAACATCTTGGGGAACCAGTAGTAGATGCCGGCGAAGGCCCCGAAGATCGAGCCCCCGAAGACCACGTAGTGGATGTGGGCCACGATGAAGTACGTGTCCTGGATGTAGATGTCGACCGGCGTCGAGGCCATGAAGATCCCGGACAGGCCGCCGATGACGAACATGCTCACGAAGGCCAGCGCGTTGAGCATGGGGACGGTGAACTGGATGCGGCCACCCCACAGCGTACCCAGCCAGTTGAAGGTCTTGATGGCCGAGGGCACGGCGATGATCATCGTGGTGACCGTGAAGGCCATGCCCAGCGCCGGGTTCATGCCGCTCACGAACATGTGATGCCCGTAGACGATCCAGGACAGGAACGCGATGCCGATCATCGAAAACGCCATCGCGTGGTACCCGAAGATGGGCTTCCGCGAGAACACCGGCAGGATCTCCGAGGCGATCCCCATGGCGGGCAGGATCAGGATGTAGACCTCCGGGTGCCCGAAGTACCAGAACAGGTGCTGCCAGAGCAGCGGCTCACCGCCGCCGGAGGGCCGGAACCAGCTCGTCCCCAGCGTGCGATCGAAGAGGAGCATCGCCACCCCCGAGGTCAGCACGGGGAGGGCCAGGAGCAGGAGGATGGCGGTGATGAAGAGCGACCAAATCACCAGGGGCATCCGGAACAGCTTCATCCCGGGCGCCCGCATGTTGATGATGGTGGTGATGTAGTTGATCGAGCCCATCATGGAGCCGATGCCCATGATGAACAGGCTGATGCACCAGATGTTCTGGCCCCAGTTGACACCCGTGTACTGGGGGACCGCCGAGAGCGGCACGTAGGAAGTCCAGCCCGCCGCCGCGTGGCCGCCCTCCACGAAGAAGCCCGAGAGCATGATGACGCCCGCGCTGCCCGTCACCCAGAACGACAGCATGTTGAGGACGGGGAAGGCCATGTCGCGGGCGCCGAGCATGAGGGGGATGAGGAAGTTCCCGAAGGCGCCGACCAGGATGGGCATGACCACGAAGAAGATCATGAGCGTGGCGTGCATGGTGAACGCCATGTTGTATTGCGGCGGCTGCAGGATGCCGGGCGGCGTCGTCTCGGTGAGGAGCCAGCCGAGGCCGGGGATCGGCGTCTCCGGCCAGGCGAGCTGCCAGCGGATGACCAGCGCCAGCAGGCCCCCGAGGATCATCATGAACAACCCCAGGAACAGGAACTGGCGCGCGATCATCTTGTGGTCGGTGGAGAAGACGTAGGTCCGGATGAAGCCGAGCTCGTGGTGCCCCGCGTGCGCAGCCTGCGCGTGGCCGTGAGCGGTGGCGCTGGGAACGCTCATGACTTGGCTTTGCCCTCCGTCGTAGACTCGGCCTTCTTGTCGTCCTTCTTCTCTTCGGCGGGCGCGGCCCCGCCGGCGGCCGGCAGGTTGTCCGCGGCCCACTTCGCGTACTCCTCGGCGGTGTGGACGTAGATCCAGCCCTTCATCCCGGAGTGGCCGAAGCCGCACAGCTCGGCGCAGGGCAGCTCGTACCTGCCGGGCTTGGTGACCTCGAACCACTGGCCGATCTCCCGCCCCGGTACCGCATCCTGCTTCATGCGGAACTGCGGGACGAAAAAGCTGTGGATGACGTCCTGGGACCTGAGGTTGACGCGGATGGGCTTGTTCACGGGCACGTGCATCTCGTCGAGGAACGTCTTGTCGTCCTCGGTCCCGAACTTGCCGTCGGGGCCGGGGTAGGTGATCTGCCAGTTGAACTGCTTGGCCGTCACGAGCAGGACGAAGTCGGTCTGCGGCATCGTCATCTTGATCCTGGACCAGGCGGGGAGGCTGAGGAAGGTCAGCACCACCAGGATCAGCGCGGGGACGATGGTCCACGCGATCTCCAGCGGGGTGCTCCCGTGGGTGTACCGCGCCCGCCGCCCGGGCCGGTCGCGGTACATGACGAGAAAGGCGATCATCGTCACGGCCACCAGAACGAACGTGAGGCCGGTGATCCAGTAGATGAGGTGGAACAGCCAATCGATGTCACGGCCGTACGTCGAAACGTTCTCCGGCAGCCACCAGTTGAGCATGTCGGGTCCGCGCCTCCCGGTCCTACTTCTTCATCTCGAAGGCGACCTTGGTCGTCTGGCCCGCCTTCACCTCGACCTCTTTGGTCTGCTTGCCGAGCGTCTCGTGCCACACCTCAACGGTCTGCTTCCCGGGCGGCACGTTGTCGATCTTGGTCACGCCGTTGCCGTCGGTCACGCCGAAGAAGGGGTGGGGCATGACGGCGACCCAGCCCAGCATCCAGCTGTGGACGTCGCAGGTGAGCTTGATGATCTCGGGCTTCTCGAACTTCTCGGTCATCACCTTCTTGAACTTCGGCTGGGCCTTGTTGATGGACGGGTTGGCCGTCGAGTAGGTGTGGATGTTGTGCAGGATGTCGTCGGAGTTCTTGAGCTCGAGCTCGCCCACCGTCATGGCCACCACGTGGGGGACGAACTTACAGCCGTGCTGATCGACGCTCGCCTTCTTCGCCGTCGCCGCGCCCTTGGCCCCGGCCACGGACACGACGGCGTTGGCGAGCCCCTTGGTGCCCCCGACGACGATCTTCTCGATCATGGCCTCGGTCCCGCACTTCTCGACGTCCTTGTTGACCTTGAGCTTGTCGATCACCGGCGCGCCGTTGTACTTCACTTCCGCCTCGATCGTCCCGCCGCCCTGCGCCGTCGCGGCCCGGGTCCCCCCGATCACCGCCGCCCCGCCAACGACCAGCGCCAGCCCCGCCACCGCCGCGATCACTTTTCGCATCGCTCGTCCTCCTTGACGCGCAAATCTCGAATGTTTGAGCCGCGCCCGGACCCCGCCAGGCGCACTATCGCCAACTCTTTGACGGTCGCAGCTCATTTTCGATCCATCTCACCGCTCGGCTCGCGCCGAGGACGGCACTCACCTCGCACGATTGTCGAACCATCTCACCGCTCGGCTCGCGCCGAGGACGGCACTCACCTCGCACGACCACTCCGATTCGCCACGCGCACGACGAGTAGCATCGCCGCGAGCGTCATGAGAGTTACGACGGGAGGAATCACGAAACGCCGGTTCGACTGCGGCTCCTCCAGCCGGAAATAGTACCATGAGGTCAGGGACATCTTGGTCCCCATCTCTCCCTCTCCGCCGTCCCAGGCCTGAAACGCGATCGGCGTAAACACGCCGGGCCCGAACGTCAGACGATGCGCATCCTTCGAGGCGAGCGGGCGCTTGATGACGATCCGGTACTGGCCGTTCTGGTAGAAGCCCGTGGCGGTGGCCTCCGAGCCCGACAGCTCGGTGACCTTGCCCGGTCCGTTGGCCGTCGCTTCCACCGCGCCCTTGCCGTGCTCCCAGCGGAGCTGATAGACCGCGTCGGAGCTGTCTCCCATCAGGAAGTACGGCCGCTCCGTGCCCGGGCCCACGGTGGGCGGGAACTGGAGCGCGATGACGTCCGCGAACATCTGCTTGCCGTCGGGCTGCGATTGCGTGGGATCGTCCCAGGTGAGCTGGAACGCGATCTCCCTGTCGTTATACGCGGCCCGCACGGAGACGAGGTCGATGGACGGATTGAAATTCCGCGGATCGACGACGACCTGGCCCATGAGCGGGATGGTCTGGGCGGGCATCTTCTGCCAGAACTCCGCGTTGGCGTCGTCGGAGATCGCGCCCTTCACGGCACGCGCGGTGAGCAGCGTCGCGTAGACAGGTGATTCCGGCCCCAGCGAGGCGAGGTAGTTCGTCAGGTGCCAGATGTCGTCAGGTTTCTCCACGCTGTCGATGAACGAGGGCATCGGCGTGCCGAGGATACCGGTGGCCAGCCGGGTCGCAATGTCCGCCCGCCTCGCCCCGCCGCGGAAGGTCCAGCGCTTGGTCAGATTCGCGGGCGCGATCGGCTGGCCCCACTCGTCCTTCAACTCGGGCCGCGACGGCCCGTCGGAGCGGCCCGCGGCACCATGACACTTGTGGCACTCGATCGCCTCGAACATTTCCTTGCCGCGCGTGATCGACGCCGCAGAGGAGGCGACTTCCTTCGGCAAGTCCTGCTTCTTCGGCGCCTCCTTGAACTTGTCCGGCGCGAAGGTCTTGAGATAGGCGACGAGGTTCCAGCGGTCCTTCTCGGGCAGCACCGACCACGGCGGCATCGACGTCCCCGGCATACCGTTCGTGATGACGTCGAAGAGATCCTTGTCGGTGGGAACCTTGTTCGCCGTCGACCGGATCTTGTAGATCCCCGACGTAAAATCCCGCGGCGCCGGCCGGAGCAACTCGGCGGCGGCTCCCTTTCCGTCGCCCTTCTCACCGTGACACGCAGCACACTTCCGCTCGTACACCACCTTCCCCATCCCCGCATCCCCCGCCTGCGCGAACGTCAGTGGCGGCGCGAAGAAAACGAGCGCGCAGGAAAGGAGAACAAAGGACAGCGACTCACACGCGGAGAGATGAGGGAAATAGTCGCCGCGCTGCGCGGGTGGCGCGGTGGTCGCCCCGTGGGGCGAGCCGGGGGACCCCCACACCGGGCGGGGGTGGCTCGCCCCACGGGGCGACCA
>JBGPYK010000428.1:0-3280 GCA_041493245.1 Methylomirabilia bacterium
CTCGCCGGTGCGCTGGCGCAGGCGGGGACACCGCTGCCCGTGCACGTGGGGATGCGCAACTGGCACCCGTACCTGCCCGAGACGTTGGCGGCGCTGGCGGCGCGGGGAGTGCGGCGCTGTCTCGGGATCATCATGTCGGCGTTGCGGAGTGAAGCGTCGTGGGATCGCTACCAGGCGGACATCGCGGAGGCCCGCACGCGGACGGCGGGAGCGCCGGAGGTCATCTTCGCGCCGCCGTGGTCCACGCATCACGGCTTCATCGATGCCGTCGCCGACCGGGCGTATCACGCCCTCGCCGAAGTCCCCGAGGGCAGCCGGCACTGGACGCCGCTCGTCTTCACCGCCCACAGCATTCCTGTGGCGATGGCCGACGCGTCGCCTTATGTCGAAGATTTCACCACCACGTCGCGCACCGTCGCGGAGCGAATCGGCCATGCGCGCTTCACCCTCGCCTACCAGAGCCGGAGCGGCCGGCCCGAGGATCGATGGCTCGAGCCCGACGTCAACGACGTCCTCGCGAGCCTCGCCGCCGACGGCGAGCGCCACGCGGTCGTGGTCCCCATCGGCTTCGTCTGCGACCATGTCGAGATCCTCTACGACCTCGACGTCGACGCGGCGGCCAGGGCGCGGAAGCGGGGGCTGACGCTCCATCGCGCCCGGACGGTGAACGACCATCCCGCCTTCATCGCCGCCCTCGCCGAGATAGTAAAAAATGCGTCATGATGTACAGAGCCAGGTCGTACCCACAGCACGCCACCCACGGCCGTCGCCGGCCGCGCCTATCCGATAAATGAGCCAGGTCGTACCCACAGCACGCCACCCACGGCCGGCGCCGGCCGCGCCTACCCGATAAATGAAGATCACGGTGATCGGCGGCGGGATCGCGGGGCTCGCGGCCGCGCACCGCGTCCTCGAGCTGGCGCGTGAGCGCGGCCTCGCCGTCGAGCTGACGCTGCTCGAAGCGCGCGAGCGCCTCGGCGGGACGATCGAGACCGAGCACGTCGACGGTTTCCTCGTCGAGTCGGGACCGGACTCGTTCCTCTCCGAGAAACCGTGGGCGCTGGCCCTCTGCCGGCGTCTCGGCGTGGAAGACCGGCTGGTTCGTACCGACGACCGTTTCCGCCGGATCTTCGTCTGGCACCGCGGGCGTCTGCACCCGCTGCCCGACGGCTTCCAGCTCCTGGCGCCGACGCGGATCGCGCCGTTCGTCACGTCCGGGCTCTTCTCGTGGCCGGGCAAGCTGCGCATGGCGCTCGACCTCGTGCTGCCGCGCGGCGCGCCGGGCGGCGACGAGACCCTCGGCGCGTTCGTCCGCCGGCGACTCGGACGCGAGGCGCTCGAGCGCGTGGCCCAGCCCCTCGTCGCCGGCATCTACACCGCCGATCCCGACGACCTGAGTCTCGGCGCGACGATGCCGCGCTTCCTCGAGCTGGAGCGGCGTGAGCGCAGCGTGATCCTGGCCCTCTGGCGCGCAAGCCGGCGCGCGCCGCAGGCGGGGACGAGCGGGGCCCGCTGGAGTCTCTTCGTCACCTTCGCGCGCGGGATGTCCGAGCTGATCGACGCGCTGGCCTCCCGGCTACCCGCGGGCGCCGTGGCGCTCAAGCAGCGCGCGACCGCCGTGGAGCGCCGGGACGGCCGGTGGCGGATCGGGCTCGCGGACGGCGCCGCACTCGACGCGGATCACGTCATCGTCGCCACCGAGGCGCACGCCGCCGGCCGCCTGCTCCGCTACACCGATCCTCAGCTCGCGACCTGGCTTGCTGAGATTCCGTATGCGTCCTCGGCGACGGTTTCCCTCGGCTACCGGCGCGCCGACGTCCCGCACCCGCTCGACGGCTTCGGCTTCGTGGTGCCGCACACGGAACGGCGCGCGGTCCTCGCCTGCACCTTCTCCAGCGTGAAGTACCCCGGGCGCGCGCGCGACGGCTTCGTGCTGCTGCGCGCGTTCCTCGGCGGCGCCCTGGGCGAGGCCGCGCTCGACGGTGACGACGAGGCGCTGGCCGGTCGCGCGCGGCGTGACCTCGCCGATGCCCTCGGCGTCGTCGCCGAGCCCGTGCTCACCCGCGTCCACCGCTATCCGGCGTCGATGCCGCAGTACCGCCTGGGCCACCTCGACCGCATCGAGTCGATCGAGCGCCGGCTGGCCGCGCTGCCCGGACTCTCTCTCGCCGGCAGCGCCTACCGCGGGGTGGGCATCGCCGACTGCGTGCATTCTGGCGACTCTGCCGCCGAACACGCACTCGGCGCCTGAATCAGGAGTCAGCTCCGTAGCAACTCCTCGAACTGCTCGACGCTGAGGCCGGCCTTTCGAATCAGAGCTCGGAGGGTGCCCGCTTGGAGCTCTCGATGATCAGGGACAGACAGGGTCTCCGGGCGGCCCGGCTTGGTCATGACGATGTGGCTGCCACGCTGCCGTCGGACCTCGAAGCCCGCGCGCTCGAACACGGACACGGCTTCCCGGCCTGAGACGCGGGGAAGCCGGGGCATCAGGCTGCGACCGCGACCTCCACATCCACTTCCTGCGTCTCGATTGTCAGGGGCAGTCCTTCCGCAGCCCTGTCCTCCAGACACTCCTGAATCTCTCGGGCGATGAGCTCGGGTGTCTCGACGACCGGGACCAGGCGATCATCGCGCCGAACTTCCAGGCACGCGAGGATCGCCTCGCGGATATTGGCGAGAGCCGCTGCTAAGTCTTGCCCCTGCGACACGCAGCCAGGAACGCCAGGACAGACGACCGAGTACCCGCCACCTGGTTCGGGCTCAAGGATGACGGTGAACTTCATGACACCCGGTACGATACCATACGCACGCCGACGCGGACTTTTTCGCGCTCGATTTTCCTCACGCGCTCGCATACTGTAACAGCCGTGGAGTCGACCGAGAGCCCGCGGCCCCCGCTGTCCCCCGTCGCGCCATCCGCGGTGTCCCCTGGCGCGCCGGGCACGCTGTCTCCCAACGCGCAGCGAGTCCAGGACGCCCTCCGCGCGCTCGGCTTCGCCTACGAGGTGACGGAGTCGGCGCAGGCGACGCGCACGGCGAACGAGGCCGCGCGTGCCGTCGGCTGCGAGGTCGGTCAGATCGCCAAGTCGCTCGTGTTCAAGACCGCGCCGAGCGGTCGGGCCATCCTTGTCATCGCCAGCGGCGCCAACAAGGTCAATGAGTGGCGCATCGGCGTCCTCCTCAAGGAGGTGCTCGAGAAGGCCCCCGCGGCCTTCGTGCGCGAGCACGCCGGGTTCACGATCGGCGGCGTGCCGCCCGTCGGTCACGCCCGCCCGCTCGA
>JBGPYK010000465.1:0-2973 GCA_041493245.1 Methylomirabilia bacterium
CACGCTCACGACAGGGCTGTCGCACTTCTGGTCCCGCTCGCGCGGGCAGCTCTGGCGGAAAGGTGAGACCTCCGGCCACACGCAGCACGTGGAGCGTCTCTATGCCGACTGCGACGGCGACGTGCTGCTCGTGCAGGTGCACCAGGAAGGGGTCGCGTGCCACACCGGCCACCGCACCTGCTTCTTCACGGCGCTCCCGGGCGGTGAGGGCGCCACCCCTTCCGCCAACATGCTCGAGCGTCTGGAGCGGACGATCGAGGCGCGCAAGTCGGCGCCGGCGTCCGGGTCGTACGTGGCCGGCCTGCTCGCCAAGGGAGAAGCGGCCGTCTGCCGCAAGATCGGCGAGGAGGCGACCGAAGTGATCACCGCCGCGCTCGGCGGCGAGGGGGATCGGCGCCTCGTCGAGGAGACCGCGGACCTCTGGTTCCACACGCTCGTGCTCCTCGGCGCCCGGGGAATCCGATTCCAGGAAGTTATCGAGGAGCTGGCCCGGCGTCACCAGGCACGTCAGGCGCCCCGCGGCTAGGGGCGTGGGTGTCAATGGCTGGAGAAGAGCTTGGCTGGGCGTGCTGCCGGCGATTGTCCTGGTGTCGGGCTGTGCCGTGGAACGCATCGAAAACGGTGTCTATCATTCGTCCAAGGGCTATCGCGTTACGACCCCGAGTCCCCAGTGGCTCCCGGTGGACGACAGCCCGGCGGACCTGGAGCTGCGGCACCGCTCGGCGTCCGCCGGTATGGCGACCCACGCGGTCTGCGAGGAGCGGACGACCCGCCGGTCCTCCCGCATCCTGGCCCGGCAGCTCCTCGTCGGCGTCCGAGACCGTTCGGTGATCGAGCGTGGCGAGGTCGACGTCGCCGGGCGCCCCGCCGTCCGCGCCGTCGTCGACGGGCGGATCGAGGGCTCGGAGGCCAAGGTGCGGATCGAGACGGTCGTGGTGAAGGACGAGCGCTGCGTCTACGACTTCATGTACGTGGCGCCGGTGTCCGCCTTCGCGGCGACGCGCCCCGACTTCAATCGATTCGTCGACAGCTTCAGGACGGAGTGAAGGCCTATGGGAAACGAGTCGACGCGCTCGGAAACCGGTGGGGGGTGTCGGGCCGGGGGAGTCCGAGGGGGGCGTAGCCCCCTTCGTGCGATTGGAGCGGCGGTCGCTCCCCCCGACGTTGATTGATGGATACCCTCCTGAGACGGAGCGTGCTGTGGTACGGAGGCGTCGGCCTCCTCGGCGGCCGCGTGCTGCGCAACCTGGCGCTGCCGCCCTCGTACTTCCGGCTGGTCATCCAGGAAATCGAGACGATCGGCGTGCGCTCGCTGGGCGTGGCCCTGACCGCCGCGGTGTTCACCGGGATGGTGTTTGCGCTGCAGAGCGCCGTCAACATGGCGCGCTTCGGCGCGGAGAACTACGTGGGTCCGGTCGCCGCCCTGGCAATCCTCCGCGAGCTGGGGCCGGTGCTGACGGCGATCCTCGTCGGCGGCAAGGTCGCGTCCGGAATCACGGCCGAGCTGGGGTCCATGAAGGTGACCGAGCAGATCGACGCCCTCCGCGTGCTGGGCGTCAACTACATCAAGCGCCTCATCGTTCCCCGCCTGCTCGCCGCGATCGTGGTGTTCCCGCTGCTCACCGTGCTCGCCGATGTCGTCGGTGTCCTCGGCGGGCTCCTGATCATGGTGATGGAGCGCGGCGCCGACATGTACGCCTATTGGAACACGACGACGTACTGGGTGGTGCCGCGCGACTTCCTCACCGGGATCATCAAGAGCGCGTTTTTCGGCGTCGTGGTGACGCTGATCGGCTGCTATAACGGGCTCTCGACCGAGGGGGGCACGGAGGGGTTGGGCCGGGCCACGACGGCGACGGTCGTGCACGTGACCATGGGCGTCATCGTGTCCGACTTTTTCCTGACCAAGCTCCTGCTGATCCTCTTCTGGTGAGCACGTGGCCGCGATCATCGAGGTCGTCGACGTCGAGAAGGGCTTCGAGGCGGCTCCTGTCCTCCAGGGCGTGTCGCTCGCGCTCGAGGAGGGTGAGACCCTCGTGGTGATGGGCGGCAGCGGCTCCGGCAAGACGGTCCTGCTGCGGCTCATCGCCGGGCTCTTCCGCCCTGACGCGGGTCAGATCCGCGTCTTCGGGCAGAACATCGAAGATCTGTCGGAGGAGGAGCTGTTGCCGATCCGGCGGCGCATGGGCTACGTCTTTCAGGGGGCGGCGCTCTTTGATTCGCTGTCGGTGTACGAGAACGTAGGCTATCCACTGCGCGAGCACACGCGGCTCCGGGAGGACGAGATCAGGCGGCGCGTCGTCCACTTCCTCTCCCTCGTGGGGCTCGGGCCCGAGATCCTCGGGCAGCTTCCCGCGGAGCTGTCGGGCGGGATGCGCAAGCGCGTGGGCATCGCGAGGGCGCTGGTGGGGGAGCCGGAGGTCATGCTGTTCGACGAGCCGACGGCCGGGCTCGACCCCACGAACTCGAAGATGGTGGCCGAGCTGATCGCCCGGATGGGTGAGGGCGTCTGCGACAGCTCGATCGTGGTCACCCACGACCTCGAGCTGACGAAGGCGGTGGCCGACCGGGTCGCCGTCCTGATCCGCGGGCGCTTCGCTACGGTCGGCGCGCTCGGTGAGGTCCTGGAAAGCGGGGACAAGGCCGTCCAGGCCTTCCTGGCCGGCGAGGCGAAGCCGTGAACGAGGCCCAGCGCGAGCGCTTCCTCAAATTCCGCGTCGGCATCTTCGTGCTGATCGCGGTGTTCGCGTTCCTGGGCACGATCTACGCGCTGGGCGCCCGCGCGCGCTTGTTCGAGGTGCGCTACACGATCTACGCCGACTTCACCCAGGTCGCGGGCTTGGCGGAGGGCGCCACGGTGCGCCTCGCGGGCGTGCAGATCGGCCGCGTCACCGACGTCAGCCTGCCGTCGGAGCCCGGCGGGAAGGTCCGCGTCGCGATGTCGGTCGCGAAGCAGTACGCCACCCGGATCCG
>JBGPYK010000239.1:0-4771 GCA_041493245.1 Methylomirabilia bacterium
CTGAACCCCCGGATCACCCGGGGCGGCGCTCGACGAGGCAGCTCTGGAGCGAGACGCCGACCGCGCCCCGGCCGTCCCAGAGGCGCGCGCGGGTGAGCCCGACGCCGTGGGCTTCCGCCACGGTGGCGGCATCCAGGCACAGCCACTCGCCCTCGGGCGGGCGATGGATGGCCACCGTGAGGTCGGCGTTCACGAACGTGTAGCGGCCATGTTCGAGCACGACGGCGATGCCGCTCGCCGAGTCCGCCACAATCAGTAGGCGCTGGACCGACGACGGGACCTCGCCCTCGACGAGCGGGACGCGCGGGCGCATCCACGCCGCCACCGGCCCGTGGCCCCACGTGCCGCGCGCGATCCGGGTCTCGACCGCGGTGTGATAGCCGACGGGGTCGCTGAAGAACGGGAACTCGAAGGGCACCGCCGTCTCCACCGGCGGGGGCGCGGGTGAATCGTCGCCGATCGACGCGGGCAGGACGGCGGCCGTGCGAAGCGCGACGGCGGAGGCCTGGACGAGCAGGGTCCCGTCGGCGGCCGTGAGGGCGGCCTGTAGCCGTCGGACCTTGGCGCCCGCGCGGACCACCTCCGCGCGCACGGCCAGCGGCGCGATGGGCACGGGGCGCAGGAAGTCGAAGGTCATCCGGCCGAGGAGGAACCCGTCGCCGGCGAGCCGCTCCATGGCGCGGGCGAGTAGCGCGGCGGGCGGTCCCCCGTGCTGGTGGTCGCGGCTCCAGGGCCCGCGGGTGGATTCGGTGGCGACGAACTGCTCGCCGTCGGGAACGAAGAAGGCCGGGAACACGCTGCCCGTCCGGACGGCGACTCTCAGTAGAGGGTCCTCCGGAGCCCTTCCTCGCTCTCGCGCTGGTACTCCTCCAGCGTCTTGCCCTCCGGGCGGACCTGGTCGTAGATCACGTACGCCATGGACGGAAGCGCGTCGCGGTCGGGCCAGCGCGCGGGCTCCCACAGCTCCGAGCGCCGGAACGCCTTCGGACAGTGGAAAAAGCACTCCTCGATCTCGATGCCGATCGCGACGGGCGGCTCCTTGCCGCGCGCGGCGAGCGAAACCAGCAGATCGGCGTCCCGCACGATCCAGGCGCGGCCGTTGACCCGGAGCGTCTCCTCGCGTCCGGGAATGAGGAAGATCATCCCGACGTGCGGATTCTCGACGATGTTCCGCATTCCGTCGAGCCGCCGGTTTCCCGGACGCTCGGGAACGACGAGGTGGTGGTCGTCGAGGACGCGGACGAAGCCCGGCGCGTCACCCTTGGGCGAGACATCGCACCGGCCGGTTGCGCTCGCCGTCGCGAGCAGCAAGAACGGCGACCGCGCGATGAACGCGCGGCCGTGCTCGTCCAGGCCCGCGATGTCCTTCTTCACCGCCCGCTCGCTCGGCGAGCCCAGGATGTCCCGCAGCTCGCGCTCCGACGTCACCACGTCCTTGAACATGCCGTCCTCCTCACTTCGCCGCCCGGACCTTGGCCTTCTGCTCCGATACGCACACCCACGGGCCAAGCATACCGCGACAGGCCTCGTTCTATCCCCGGGATCAGCGCGGCGCGCTTCGTCGTGAGCCTTCGCCTCGACATCCCGCAATCCTCAGCGGATAATCCCGCCGTGCCTCCGGGGTTCAACCGCGTGCATCATCTCTCGTGCCTCCGGGCGGCGCGCCGCAGGTGGGCGGCGTGAGCAAGCGCCACACGCGCCATCCCGCCGGGCCCCGCGTGGACGGGCCGGCTGGCTCCGAGCCCGCCGCGTGGCGGTCGCACGTCGAGGCGCTCGTCGCCCGCGGCAAGGCGCGGGACGCGGTGGAGGCGGCCAAGCAGTTCTACAAGGAGACGCGCAGCCTCGACGCCGAAGCGCTGCTCGTCGACGCCTACGCGGCGCGCATCCGCGCGCTGATCGCCGCCGGGATGTCCCGGGAAGCGCGCGAGCTTGCGTCCCTGGTCGTCGCGCGGTTCCCCGGGACGCGGGCGCGCATCATGCCGCTGGTCCACGAGAGCGCGGCCCTCGCCGAGCGCGACGTCGGGCCGCTGCTGGCCGCGATGGCGTCGGCCGACGAGGCCACGCGCCGTGACCTCGAGACCACCCTGCGCCGGGTCCTCACCGACCCTCGCGCCGTCGCGGACCACGCGGCGCTGCCCGAAGGCGATCCGCTGCGGCAGGCGGCGCGCGTGGTGAGTGAGCTGTTCGCGGCGGTGACGACCGGTCCGCTGCCCGAAGGCGCCCTCGCGCGCCTCGACGTCATCGCGCGCCACTCGCCCCTGGCGCCCTGGAAGCTGCTCATCCGGGCCATCGATGCCTACTACCGGCGAGAGGACGCGGCGGTGCTGGCCAACCTCTCGGCGATCCCGGAGGATTCGGCGCCGGCGCGGCTCGTGCCCGCGCTGCGCTGCTTGGCGGGGGACGCCAACCTCGTCGAGCGCCGCTCGCTGGCCGAGCGGGTGCTGCTCGACAAGGTCAGTGGTGGCCGCGCGCGCTTCCGGGCGCGGCTCGGCGAGGTCATCGACGCGCTCCGCGTGAAGGACCACCGGCGCGCCGCGACGGCCGTCCTCGATCTGGCCGAGGCCGCCGACAGCGCGCCGCGGGCGTTCAAAACGACCTTCGTGGCGACGATGCTGACGCACTGGCTCCGCCTCGACCTCAACCCCACGCCGCTCATGACGGCCCTCGTGCGCGGCCGGAGCGACGTCGAGACGTTGCGCCAGCTCGCCCTGGCGTTCGAGCGGCTCGGGGTGTGGGAGGCGGCGCTGCCCTCGTGGGACAGCTATCTCGACGCCGCGCAGCGGATCGGTGCCGTGCCGCGCGCGGGCCGCGAGCCGTCGCGCGTCTTTCTGCACATGGCGGAGCTGCTCCCTCCGGACGTCGAGGAGGTGCTGGAATTCACGATGGCCGAGGACGAGGCGGACCTGGAACACCTGATCCGGGCCGGCGTGATCCCGGAGTGCTTCGATCGCGCCCGGCTCCTCGACCGCGCGCGGGCCGCGGATCCACAGCCGAGCGTCTTTCGCGCGCTCGTCGCCCACTGGCAGACGCGCGAGGCCCGCCGCGCCGAGGCCGAGGCCGAGGCGTGGCGCCACCAGCACCCGCGGGACCTCGAGCCGCTCCTCTACCTGGCGGGCGCGGCCGAGCGGCGCGGCGCTCATCGCAAGGCCCTCGACCTGCTCGCCCAGGCGGAGACGATCGACCGCGTGCATCCCGACGTGCGGCGCCGCCGGTTCCGCGTCCTGCTCTCGAGCGCCGAGCGTCGCCTTCGGGACGGCAAGGTGGACCTCGCGCTGGATGACGTCGATCGGCTCGCCCTCGAACCCGAAGCCGCGGAGGGTGACCGGGCGGCGTACGTGCAGGCGCTACGTTGGGCGGCGGCGCGCCGCGCAGGCGACCTGTCGTCCGCCGCGGCGATCGAGGAAGAGATCGCCGCGCGACTGGCCAACCCGGTGCTGCTCGACCTCCTCCTCACCGCCGTCGCGGGGCATCTGGGCCTCGAGGCGGCGCCGACGGCACGCCCGCCACTGGCGGAAACGGCGGTCAGCGTCCCGAAGCTTCAGGCGATCGAGGGGCTCGCGCGCGCAGTCGATCTCCTGTTCGGGCTCGACTGTCCCTTCGGCATGCCCGAGGAGTTGGTGGCCCGGATCGAGTTGAATCCGCGTGGCGCTTCGGCGGGCCACCTCCACTCGCTGTGCACGCTGGGGCTTCGCCTGAACCGTTTCTCACTCACCTACGCCGCGTCCACCGCCGGGCTCGAGCTGGACAGCGGGCTCGTCCATCGGTTCCTTCTGGCCAGAGGACGGGCGCTGGCGGCCGCGCCCCTCGCGCGAGAGCACACGCGGGCGCGCCAGTGCCTGCGGGCGGCGCGGACCCTGGCCACGCGCGTCCGCGACACGGAGACGTTGCGCGAGGCGGCCGCGGCGCTCCTCGACCTGTCGCCGCCGATGTCGGCCATGGACGACGAGCACCACGACGATGACTTGACTTCGGAAGAAGTCCGCCGCGTGCTCGAGGACGAGCGCCGCCGGTCGGCCATGCCACGCTTCGAGGCCGCACCGCCTCGTCGACGCCGGCGCCAGAATCGGCGGCGCTCACGTCCGCCGCTCGCCATGCAAGACTTCCTCGACTTCCTGGACAAGGGCCTGTGAACCCGTTCGCCGTGCTGGGCGTCGACGAGACCGCTGACGACGCGGCGGTGCGCGCCGCCTACCTGGCCGCCGTCCGCGCTCACCCGCCGGACCGGGATCCCGCGGGGTTTCAGCGCGTCCGCGAAGCCTACGACGCTATCCGGGACGAGGAGCGCCGGCTCACGCTCCGCCTCTTCGGCCCGCCGCCGCTCGATCGTCTGGAGGCGTTGCTGGAGGCGTTCCCGGACGAGCGACGGCACGTCGGCCTCGACCCGTGGCTCAACGTGCTCCGGGAGGAGCGGCGGTGACGGACCCCGAGCCCGACGCCCGTCATCATCTGCGCGAGACGGTCACGAGATGGCTCGACGAACTGGACGAAGCCGAGCCGGCGCCGGCCGGGTTGGCGCCGGAGGTCCTCGCTTCCCCCGAGCCGGCGCCGGACCTGTTCGCGCTCTTGAGCCAGCTCACCGCGCTCACTCGAGAAACGCAGCTCCAGGGACGCGCCACCAATCGGTTGCACGCCGATCTCTCCGCCGCCCTGGAGCGCCTGGCCCAGAGCGTGACGCCCGCCGACACGGTCGCGCGCCGTCTCGCGGAGGCCAGGCGCGAGGCGCGACTCGAGGTGATCGGCGAGCTGCTGGAAGTGCGCGACCGGCTGGCGC
>JBGPYK010000438.1:0-3193 GCA_041493245.1 Methylomirabilia bacterium
CCTCGATGGCGGCCGAGAAGATCGAGATGCTGCTGCGCCAGAGCGACGACGAGCTGCTCGCGCGGCTCCTGTCCATCGTCGAGGGCGGCGACCTGCGGCCGGAGACCCTCGAGGCGTTCGTGCGGGAGACGCCGCTCGTCCAGCGTCTTTACCTCTTCGACCGTCGCGGCCGGCCCCTGTATCCGGAGACGTGGCGGGAAGCCGACGCCGGCGTCTTCGCGGGCCTTCTCACCGAGATCTCGCAGGGCTTCTGGGAGCGCGGAGGCCGGCGCGACTTCGTCGCGGGCAATCAGGCCATGCTGGCCGCCGTCCTGCGCGGACGCGACGGCGTGCCGCTCCTCGCCGCGGTGGCGCGGAACGCCGAGGTGCTCCAGCGCCAGGTCTTCGACAAGACGCTCCAGAGCCTCGACTCGCCGATCATCTGCGTGGTGGTCGACGACCGGGGGCGCCCGGTGTCCCACGGCGAGGCCGTCGCGGGCGCCAGCCTCATCGTGACCGTGCCGTTCCGGCAGGCGCTCCCGACGTGGCGGGTGGCGCTCTACCAGCCGCCGGGACCGTCTCCCCGGCAGTCGGTGCGGCGGCAGATCATGACCTTCACCGCGGCCTTCGGCGTGTTGCTCGTCGTCATCGTGGCCGGCCTCGTCGTGACCTACCGCCTCGTCCGGCGCGAGACCGAGATGGCGCGGCTCAAGTCCGACTTCGTGGCCAACGTCTCGCACGACCTCAAGACGCCGCTCTCGGTCATTCGCATGTTCGGCGAGACGCTGGAGATGGACCGCGTGCGGGACGAGGCTACGCGGCGCGAGTACTACCGCGTGATCACGCGCGAGAGCGAGCGGCTGTCGCGCCTCATCGACAACGTGCTGGACTTCTCGCGCATCGAGGGCGGCCGCCGCCGCTACGAGCGCGTGCCCACGGCCGTCGAGCCGGTCGTCCGCGACGTCGTGGAGGCTTTTGCCTACCCGCTCGCCCAGCAGGGTTTCAAGGTCGAGGTCCACGTGGCCCCCGACCTCCCCGAAGTCCCACTGGACGCCGAGGCCGTCGGCCAGGCACTGGCCAACCTCGTCGACAACGCGATCAAGTACTCCGCCGACCGCAAGTCGCTGAGCGTGGAGGCCGCGCTCGTGGGCGACACGCTCGCGGTCGCGGTCGCCGACGAGGGCATCGGCATCCCGCCGGAGGAGCAGCGCCGGATCTTCGAGAAGTTCTACCGGGTCGGGCGGAGCGAGACGCAAGGCCGGCGCGGCAGCGGCGTGGGGCTGGCGCTCGTTCGCCACGTAGCCGAGGCCCACGGCGGCCGGGTGACGGTCGAGAGCCGGCCCGGCGCGGGCAGCCGCTTCACGCTCTGGATCCCGCTGGACGCGAATCGTGCGGACGGGTGAGACTGTCTCAACGGTGATGATTCCCCGGGCGGCGTTTCGAGAGCTGCGCTCCGTCTGGTTCCAGGTCACGGGGACGCTCTGCAATCTCGCCTGCCGCCACTGCTTCAACGCGAGCGGCCCCCGCGACCCGTGGCTGGCGAGTCTCCCCGCCGACGTCGTTCTCCGCTCGATCGCCGAGGCCGAGGCCCTCGGCGTGCGCGAGCTGTACTTCACGGGCGGCGAGCCGTTCCTGCATCCAGAGATCCTGTCGCTCCTCGAGGCGGCGCTGGCGGTGGCGCCCACGACGGTGCTCACCAACGGGACGCTGCTCGACGACGGCCTCGCCGACGCCCTGGCCGCGCTCGCCGCGCGCTCCCCGTACTCGCTGGAGGTCCGCGTGAGTCTCGACGCGGCAACAGCGGCGGCCAACGACGCGGTACGGGGCCGGGGGAGCTTCGCACGCGCGATGGCGGCCATCGTGCGCCTGAGCGCCCGCGGCCTGCCGCCCATAGTAACGGCCACCGAGATCGCCGCCCCGCGGGATGGCCACACCCTCTACGAAGACCTGCGTGGGGTGCTCGTCGCGGCGGGGGTGGACAAGCCTCGGCTCAAGCTCTTGCCCGTGCTCCCGCTCGGGCGCTGCGCCGGGCGGGCGGGCGAGCGGCGGTTGACGCCGGAGGATCTCGAAGGCTTCGACACCGCGCGGCTGCAGTGCACGGAGACCCGGGTCGTTGCCGCCGGTGGGATCTACGTCTGCCCGATCCTCGCCGGCCTGCCCGGCGCGCTCGTCGCCGGCGAGACGCTCGCGGAGACGCTGACGCCGATCGCGCTCGACCACGCCGCCTGCGTCACGTGTCAGGAGACGGGACTCACATGCAGAAACTAGGCGAGGCCCGGCGGATCGCGCTGCTCGGCGGCGTCTACGCCAACGCGCACGCGCTCGAGGCGGTGCTCGCCGACGCGCGCGCCCGGGGCGCCGAGGCCGTCTACTGTCTCGGCGACCTCGGCGGCTTCGGCCCGCACCCCGACCGCGTGTTCCCCCTGCTGTCCGATGCGGGCGTCGCTTGCGTACAGGGGAACTACGACGAGGCCATCGCCGCCGGCGCGGCGGACTGCGGCTGCGGCTACACGGATCCGCGCGACAATCACTTTGCCCGGATCTCTTACGCCTACACGCTCGCCCAGACCTCCACCGAGCACCGGCGCTGGTTGGCCGCGCTGCCGCCCTCGCTGCGGGTCGACCTCGGTGGTCACCGGCTCCTCCTCTGCCACGGGTCGCCGCGCCAGATCAACGAGTTCCTCTGGGAGAGCACGACGCCCAACGGGCTGCTCGAGCGGTTCTGCGACGCTCATGACGCCGACGTGCTCGGCTTCACCCACACCGGCATCGCCTGGCACCGGGCGCTGCCGAGCGGACGCCACGCCGTCAACGTCGGCGCCGTCGGGCGACCCCAGAACGACGGCCGCACCGCCGTCCGTTACGCGCTCCTGACCGCGACACCCGACCTTGCGGTGGAGCTGGTGTCCGTCGACTACGACCACGAAACGCTGGCCCGCGAGATGGAAGCCGAGGGATTACCCCCCGAATTCGCGGCCACGATCCGGACCGGCTGGTGGACGTGTTGCCTCGAGTCCCTACCCGCCAAAGAGCGGGCTCGGGGCCGGTACTGATGCGGATCGCGATTGTGATTCCGGCGAGGAATGATGCGGCGGCGCTTGGGCGGACGCTTGATCATCTGCGCGGCGTGAAGGGGATCGAGGCCGCCGAGGTGATCGTGGCGGCTGCGGGCGATCGCGCGGGGACCGAACGCGCGGTGGCCGGGCGCGCGCGC
>JBGPYK010000163.1:0-5856 GCA_041493245.1 Methylomirabilia bacterium
TACCTGAGCGCCTCGGTGACGGCGATCCTGCTCGGCGTCTTCCTCGGGCTCTCGCCCACGTTCTACCGCGCGGTGAACCCGTACGTGCAGATCCTGAAGCCCGTCTCGCCGCTGGCCTGGATGCCGCTCTTCCTCTACACGATCAAGGATTCCACGTGGGCGGCCGTGCTCGTCATCTTCATGTCGTCGTTGTGGCCGACACTCGCCAACACCGCCTTCGGCGTGGCGTCCATCAAGCGTGACTACCTCAACGTGGCGGCCATCCTCCAGCTCTCGTGGTGGCGCCGGCTCGTCACCGTGATCCTGCCCGGCGCCGCGCCGGCGGTGGTGGCGGGGCTGCGCATCTCCATCGGCAGCGCGTGGGTGGCCATCGTGGCCGCCGAGATGCTCATCGGCGGCACCGGCGTCGGCTACTTCGTGTGGAACGAGTGGAACAACCTGCAGCTGACCAGCGTGATCTTCGCCATCCTGGCCATCGGTCTCATCGGCGTGCTCCTCGACGCCGGGCTGGGAAAGCTGTCGCGCCGGTTCGCGTACGCGGACTGATGTTCGAGCCATTGAAGCGTCGGCTCGTCCTGCGGCCTCACCTCCTATGTTCGAGCCACTGAAGCGTCGGCTCGTCCTGCGGCCTCACCTCCTACGGCCATGACGTTTCTCGAGATCGACTACGTGACGAAGACGTTTCCGGCGCCCGACGGCCGCGGTGAGCTGTGCGTGTTCCGCGACGTCGCCTTCGGGCTCACCGCGGGCGAGTTCCTGACGATGGTCGGCCACTCCGGATGCGGCAAGTCGACGCTCCTCAACATCATCGCCGGCCTCGAGCCGCCGACGGCGGGCGGGGTGGTCCTGGAGGGGCGCGAGATCCGCGGGCCCGGCATCGACCGCATGGTCGTCTTCCAGAACTTCGCGTTGATGCCGTGGCTGACGGTCTTCGACAACGTGCGGGTGGCCGTGCGCGCGGCGCATCCCACGTGGTCGGCGGCCCAGGTGGACGAGTGGGTGCAGCGCTACGTCGACATGGTCGGCCTCGGCGGCGCCGAGAAGAAGCGGCCCGCCGCGCTCTCGGGCGGCATGCGCCAGCGGGTGGGCCTCGCCCGCGCGTTCTCCACCCAGCCCAAGGTGCTGCTCCTCGACGAGCCCTTCGCCCAGATTGACGCGCTCACCCGCGGCGTCATCCAGGACGAGCTGATCCGCATGTGGACGGCCAGCCGCAACACCGTGTTCATGGTCACGCACGACGTCGACGAGGCGATCCTGCTCTCGGATCGGATCGCGCTGATGACGAGCGGCCCCGACGCGCGCCTGGCCGAGATCCTGGACGTGAAGATCCCGCGGCCGCGCACGCGGGCGGATCTGATCGACGATCCCGAGTACCTGCGCTTGCGCACCCACGTCCTGCACTTCCTGATGGAGATCGGGCGCCGCGCCCCCGTGCAGGACGAGGTGGCGGTGAGCACCGGGCGGGCCCCCGTGTTCGCGCGCACGCCTTAACCCACGCTGGAGGAGGACAGACGATGGATCGGACTACCGCGCTGCAAGCGATCAGGAGTGCCCGCCAGTCGCGCGGGATCAGCTACGAGGACCTTGCCAAGGCCATCGGGACCAAGGACGCGACGTACCTCGCGGCCGCGCTGCACGGCCAGCACCGGCTGAACGCCGAGGAGGCGAAGAAGCTGGCTGAGGCGGTCGGTGTCGACATCGAGACGGCAACGGTCACGACGGCGATGCCGCTGCGGACCGACTTCCCGCTCACCACCGACCCGTTCAAGTACCGACTGATGGAGCTGGTCGGCGTGTACGGCGACGCGCTCCGCGAGCGGTGCAACGAGCTGTTCGGTGACGGCATCCTCTCGGCCATCGACTGTGTGGTCAAGCTCGAAAAGAAGGGTGAGCGCGGCGTGCTGACGATCGACGCAAAGTTCCTGCACTACAAGGAGTACTAGCCGTGGTGGAAGCACGAGGGTCGTCATCGGAACGGGTGATCGCCAGCACGGTGCCCGCGCTCGTCGAGGAACTGCTCACCGCGCGGCCCGGGGAGGTCTACCGTGGCGCCGTCGCCGCCCTGGAGCGGCCGCTGCTCGCCCACGTGCTGGCGAGCACCGGCGGCAACCAACTGCGGGCGGCGCGCGTGCTCGGTCTCAACCGCAACACGCTGCGCAAGCGCTGCCGGGAGCTCGGGCTCGACCTCCCGCGCGACCGCCGGCCCGACGCGCGCTGACCGGAGCTCAGCGTCCCGCGGAATTAGCCGGGAAGCACGATGCCGAGGAAGCCGTAGGCGAAGGTTCGGGCCGTCTTGGCGGCGAAGACCAGAGCGCAATCCGCGGCCAGCATCATCGGTTGCAAGGTTACTTCTTTTGTTTCAGTCCCGCCTCCTTCGGGGTTGACTTGTATATCATCATGTGATTAGTATATGGGTCCAGGGAGGAGGGCTGGTATGAACGCCGTGGAGCAGGTACTGACTTCGGAAGTGAACGATCTCCTGGAACACCTTGCCTCGTCGGTGCCGGGCGGCTGCTTGACGACCATCGGCGCCAGACAACCGACGCTCAAGAAGCGCTTGGACGAAATGGAAGGTCAGTTGACGCTTGCGCGGGCGGCGCTCCTCGAAGGCTACGGACGATGGCGCCGAGCGCTGGAGGACGTCGAGAACCTCTGGGCGCTGGCTGCTTGGCGCTCAGCCGCCGAGGAGCCGGCCGAGCCAGCCGGGTCGATCGCCGCCTGAGGTCGGGGTCGCGCCGGCGAGGCTCTCCGCGGAATAGACCGCCCGCACGGCGTTGAAACGCTGCCAGTAGTCGGGCAGCAGCTTGGCGAGAGCGACCTGGGCGGCGAGAAGCCGCGCCAAGCGATCCTGCCCGGCCCGCTCCGCGGCGATCTCGGGTGACCGCCGCTGTTCCTCGCCGAGCGTTGCGGGGATCTCGTCGGCGAGCTTCGCGAGAAACGTCTCGACGTCTGCGTCGAACTCGGCGCGGTCGCGCGCGCTATCAGGCGCCGGCGCCGGCAGCCCGCGTGCCCGCCGCGATTCCACCATCACCTCGAGACACACGGAGTCGACCGCCTCGCCGATGCGCTCGCGCACCCCAGCGTCCACACGCGCGATCAGATCGCGCGGCTGGCTCGGGTCCCGACGCAGTGAAGTATTGAAGTGCGAGCCGGAGGACGTCACTTCGCCAGCATGCGCTCGAGACCGACGGCGAGAGGAACGGGGTCGAGCGTGAAGGTTTCGAAGAACGGCCGGTGGTCGCACACGCTGTCCTCACCGAGCATGACGAGCTGGTCCGGTGTGATGGGGAAGCCGGGAAGGGAATGGAGCAGGCGCACGAAGGGCGACACCACGCCGACGGGCACGTGAAGCTTCCGCACGCGCCGGCGTCCGAGCGCCCGCCCGATGAGGTCGAGCAGCTCGATCATCGTCACCGGCTCCGGGCCGCCGACCGCGTACGTCTGCTTGATCGTGGCCGGCAGCTCGAGCGCTCCGGCGAAACCCGCCGCGACCTGCTCGACGGAAATCGGCTGCAGACGCTGGCGCCCGCTGCCGATGACGGGCACCGCCGGCATCCGCCGCACCATCGCCGCCAGCATCGTCACGAAGCCGTCGCCGCGCCCGTAGATGATCGACGGGCGGAAGATCGTCCACTCGAGCCCGCTGCTCCGCACCGCTTCCTCGGCCGTCCACTTGGTGCGGTGATAGCTGGAGGCGGCGCCCGGCCGTGAGCCGAGGGCGCTCATGTGCAGGTAACGGCGGATGCCCACGGCCGTGGCCGCCTCGAGGACCTGGAGCGTCCCCTCGACGTGTACGCGCTCGAAGGTCACGCCGATCCCGGGCTGCTCGCGGATGATGCCGACCAGGTGGATCACGGCATCGCAGCCCGCCATGCCCTCCTCGAGGCTCTGACGCGTGAGGATGTCGCCTTCGATGCGCTCGATGGCGCCCTGGCCGCGTAGCGCCGTCTCGGAGCCCCGGCGGACGAGGCAGCGCACCGCGTGCCCGCTGGCGCAGAGCCGTTGGAGGAGCGTGTGCCCGACGAAGCCGGTGGCTCCCGTGACGAACACTCGAAGCTCGTGCATGGCTCCCTAGGATATCAATCCCGTCGCGGTCGTGCAGAATGACGGCCGGTGGCGCCCCGGATGGTAAAATCGACGACGTGGGTGTCCACGGCGTTCGCTCGAAGAACGGCGCCATCCTCGGGTTCGCCCTCCTCGCGATCGCGTTCCTGCCCGCTGCGCCACTCGCCCAGCCTCTCGACCTCTCCGGCGTCGACGAGGCGGCGACCGATGCGGTTGCGTCGGGCGAGATCCCCGGCGTGGTCGTCCTCGTCGGCCGTGGCGACGAGATCCTGTACCATCGCGCCTGGGGCGCGCGGGCGCTCGTCCCCGAGCGGCTGCCGATGCTCCCCGATACGGTCTTCGACATCGCGTCGCTCACCAAGCCGTTCGGCACCACCCTCGCCGTGATGTCCCTCGTGGAGCGCGGGGCCATCAAGCTCGACGCCCCGCTCGGGCGGTATCTGCGCGAGTTCCGCCCAGCCATCTTCAGCCAGGTCACGATCCGCCGGATCCTGACACACAGCGCAGGGCTCCCGTCCATTCCGGCCACGGGTGCACTGGCCGGAGGATTCCCGCGCGCCGCCCGGGCGCTGGCGGCGAAGCCGCTCGACTATCCAGCCGGCACCGGCTTCCAGTACAGCGACACTGGCTTCATCCTGCTCGGCGAGGTCGTGCGCCGGGTCAGCGGGGAGCCGCTCGATCGATATCTCGAGAAAGTCGTCTTCGATCCCCTCAAGCTGCGCGACACGACCTTCCACCCCGGGGATTCGCTGCTGTCGCGGGTGGCGCCCACCGAGTTCTGGCAGGGCGCGCTGCTGCGGGGACGCGTCCACGACCCTCGCGCGCGCCTGCTCGGTGGTGTCGCGGGCCACGCCGGGATGTTCTCCAGCGCCGCCGACCTTGCGCGGATCTGCCGGATGCTCGTGAGCCAGGGCAGCCTCGAAGGACGGCGGATCCTCCGCGCCGAGACCGTGCGGACGATGTGGTTGCGCACGCCCGACGCCGAGGGCACCCGGGCCCTCGGCTGGGACATGTCGTCGGCGTTCTCGCGCACCATGGCGCCGTTCTTTCCGCCGGGCTCGGTCGGACACACCGGGTTCACGGGCACGGCCGTCTGGCTCGATCCACCCACCCGCAGCTACCTGATCGTGCTCACGAACCGCGTGCACCCGAACGGCGGGAGCTCCGTGCGTATCCGCGAGCTGAGGACCCGCGTGGCCGCCGCCGTCGGCGCCGCGCTGTTCCGACAGGGCGCCGCTGCTGTCCCCGCCTCCGCCGTTCGAGGGGCGGTCTCTACGGCTGTCGCCACGGATGCCGCCGCCGACGCGCTGCCGGCTCCCGCTGCGCCAGGCGGGGGGCGCCTGCTGTCGGGCCTCGACGCGCTCGTCGAGCAGAACTTCTCGATGCTCGCCGGCCACGCGATCGGGCTCGTCACCAACCACACGGGTGTCGATGCGCGCGGCCGCCGGGCGATCGACCTGCTGGCCGAGGCTCCGGGCGTCCGCCTGCAGGCCGTCTTCTCCCCAGAGCACGGTGTGACCGGCGCCGCCAACGCCGACGTCCCGCACGGCCGCGACCCCGCCACCGGGCGGTCGATCTGGAGCCTGTACGGGTCCACGCGGCGGCCGACGCCCGAGATGCTGCGCGGCGTGAGCCTCCTGGTCTTCGACATCCAGGACGTGGGCGTCCGCTACTACACCTACCTGACGACGCTCGTCTACGTCATGGAGGAGGCCGGGCGTCTGGGGATCCCCGTCGTCGTGCTCGACCGACCCAACCCCATCACCGGGCGCATCGTCGAAGGGCCGCTGA
>JBGPYK010000189.1:0-5419 GCA_041493245.1 Methylomirabilia bacterium
ACGCCGCAGGCTGATCAAAAAGGGCCAGATGCTAGGCGGCGAGGGAAGCGCTGACTGAGGCGTACGCCGCGTACGCCGCAGGGAGGCGCGACCAAGCCAACGACGCAGATGGCCCTTTTTCATCAGCCTGCTAGCCGCCGACCTTTCGCAGAGTGATGCCGGCGCCGCTGCGGTGGCCGGAGACGAAGCTGTCTCCGTAGCCGTAGAGAAAGTCGGATCCCTGTAGTCTGAGGATGAGCGACACGGTGCGGCCCACGGACATGGGATCGCCGGCCGTCATCTTGCCTTCGAGGATGAGCCGGCTCCCGACACGTCGGGCCGTGCCCGAGGCCGTCCCGGAGCACGTCAGCGTCCATCGCCCGTCCTCTCCAATGGTGAACTGGGCCGGCGCCGACGAGGACCCCTCGCCCGTATTCGACGCGGCGGAGCCCGTCATCGCCCCCGTCCACGCCCCCGCGAACGGGCGCAAGTCCTCGAGGGGCTGGGCCGCACTCCTCACCGTCGCAGACGCGGACAGCACCGCCAACACCCCGATCACCACACCAAATCGCCTCACTCCACACCTCCCCATTGTCCAGGTTCCTCGATACTCCGACAGACTCCTAAGCCACCCGGGCGCCGACCATTGTACGGCGCTTTAGCCCGACGACGATTACTCGAGCCTGGCCAGAACCTCGGCGAGCTTTCAGCGAGCGGCTTCCGCGGGCGTGTAGACCCAGATCTTGGCGGCCGCGGGCAGACCCAGCGCGATCGTCTTGCCGTCGCCGGACGCGGTGATCGTCCCCGCCCACGGCGCCACCTCGAGGATCTTCAGGCGCCGGCCCGGGCGCACGTCGTTCCGCCAGAGGTGCTCGAGGAGCTTCTTGTCGGCCTCGGCCTCTTCGGTGATCCGCTCGACCACGACCGTCGCGCCCTCCCGCGCCTGGGCCAGCGGGAAAGGCTCGACGCGCGGCGCCTTCGGCATCCCCGGAATCGGGTTGCCGTGAGGACAGGTACTCGGCATTCCCAGAAGCTCGGCAAGCCGCGTCTCGACGAGCGGCGACAGGGCGTGCTCCAGACGGTGGGCCTCCTCGTGGGCGTCGGCCCAGTTGAGCCCGAGGATGTCGGTCAGCCAGCGCTCGAGCAGCCGGTGCCGGCGCGCCATGACTTCGGCGATCCCGCGCCCCTTGGGCGTCAGCGTCAGGCTCTTGTTCGGGCCCACCTTCACGTAGCCGCCGCGGGAGATCCGGTGGATCGCCTCGGTCACCGCCGGGGCGGAGATGTTCATGTGCTTGGCCAGCCGCGCGCCGATGACGGGCTTGCCGCTCCCCGTGAGGTCGTAGATCGCCGCGAGATAGTCCTGGACCGAGGCGGTTTCGGTCTGCCCCTCACCGGGCTTGGGATCGGTCGTTCGCGACATCGACGGTGCTCCTCGAGGTGACGGTCGATCAACGGATGCGCGTGCAGTATAGCGTGCCCCCGCGAAGCGCGGTAACGGCGGGCCCGCGCGGTCCAGCGCCCGCGAGCGCGTGCTAGACTCTTCGCATGGATCGGGCCGACGCCTTGCAGCGCATCGCCGAGCTGCGAGAGCAGATCCATCACCACGACTACCTGTACTACGTCGAGGCCCGGCCGGCGGTTGCCGACGCCGAGTACGACCGCCTCATGGCCGAGCTACGCGCGCGGGAGGCGGACTTCCCCGAGCTGGTCACGCCCGACAGCCCCACGCAGCGGATCGGCGGCACGCTCGTCGAGGCCTTCAAGCCCGTCGAGCACCGGGTGGCGATGCTCTCGCTCGACAACGCGACGACCCCCGCGCAGCTCCGCGAGTTCGAGGCGCGGATGGGCCGCGTGCTGCCCGGCGCGCGCTTCCGCTACGTGGCCGAGCCCAAGATCGACGGCCTGGGCGTCGCGCTGCTCTACGAGCGCGGCCGTCTGGTCCGCGGCGCCACCCGGGGGGATGGCCGCGTGGGCGAGGACATCACCCAGAACCTGCGCACCATCCGCACCCTGCCCGTCATCTTGAAAGGGCGGCTCGCGGCGTCGCCGGACCTGGAGGTCCGCGGCGAGGTGTTCATGCCGCGCGCGGAGTTCGGGAAGCTCAACCGCGCGCTCGAGGACACGGGGGAACCGACGTTCGCCAACCCACGGAATGCGGCGGCGGGCGCGGTGAGGCAGAAGGACCCGCGCGTGACGGCCCGGCGCCCGCTCGACATCTTCCTCTACCACGTGAGCCACGCCGAGGGCGTGACGTTCACCGCCTACGGGGAGACCCTGGAGGCGCTCCGTGAGGCCGGCTTCAAAACCAACCCCCGCACGGAGCGGTGCGCGACGATGGAGGACGTCGTCGCGTATTGCGCGCGCCTGGAGGCGGAGCGCGACGCGCTCGGCTACGATGCGGACGGCGCCGTGGTGAAAGTCGACGCGCTCGAGCAGCAGCGGCGCCTGGGCAGCACGACGCACCATCCCCGCTGGGCCATCGCGTTCAAGTTCGCCGCCCGCCAGGCGACCACCGTGGTCCAGGCCATCGAGGTCCAGGTGGGCAAGACGGGGGCGCTGACGCCCGTGGCCAAGCTGGAGCCCGTTGAGCTGGCCGGGGTCGTCATCAGGAACGTCAGCCTCCACAACGAGGACGAGATCCGCCGCAAGGACGTCCGCGTGGGCGACACGGTGCTGATCGAACGGGCGGGCGACGTCATCCCCTACGTCGTCCAGGTCGTGGCGGGCCAGCGGCCGCCCGACCGCGCGCCCTTCCGCTTTCCCGACCGCTGCCCGGCGTGCGGCGGCGTGGCCTACCGGCCGGAGGGCGAGGCGTACTGGCGCTGCATGAACAGCGCGTGCCCCGCTCAGCTCAAGGAGCGCCTGCGCCACTTCGGCTCGCGCCGCGCCATGGACATCGAGCACCTGGGCGAGAGCACGGTCGACCAGCTCGTCGAGCGCAAGCGCGTGAAGGACTTCGCCGACCTCTATACGCTCACCGCCGCCGAGGTGGCCGAGCTTGAGCACTTCGCCGAGAAGTCCGCCGAGAACCTCGTCGCCGCGATCACGGTCTCGAAACCCCGCGGCCTCGCCCGGCTCATCAACGCGCTTGGCATCCGGCTGGTCGGCGAGCGGGTGGCGGCCCTGCTGGCCGGTCGCTTCGGAACCATGGACAACCTCATGAAGGCATCCGTCGAGGAGTTGGGGGAGGTGTACGGCGTGGGATCTCAGATCGCCCGGTCGTTGACCACGTTCTTTGCCGACGAGACGAACCGCCACGTGATCGAGGGGCTGGCGACCACCGGCGTGGTGATGACCGAGACAGGACACGAGGAGGGTGGTCCGCGCCCCCTCGCCGGCAAGACCTTCGTGCTGACGGGCGTGCTCCCCACGCTCACGCGGGAGGCCGCGCGCGACCTCATCCAGCGGCGGGGCGGCCGCGTGACCAGCTCGGTGTCGAAGAAGACGGACTACGTAGTGGTGGGCGAGGAGCCCGGGAGCAAGGCCGACGACGCCCGCCGCCTGGGCGTCCCCCTCCTCGACGAGGCGGCGCTGCTCGCGCTGGCGGGGAAGCGATGAGGCGCGCGCTCGTCCTCGCCCTCGCCGCCGCACTCGTCGCGGGCGGCTGCCTCGGTCTGCGCGTTGAGTCGCGCGCACCGATGGACCCCGACGCGCGCGGACAATGGCAGTCGCGGACGACGATGACCTGGGGGCGCCAGGAAGTCGCGGTGGCTGCCCTCGGCGGCAAGGTCTACGTGATGGGCGGCTTCGGCTCGACGAGAGAGCCCGTGGACATCGTCGAGGTCTACGATCCGGCCACGGACGTCTGGCGGAACGTCGCCCCCCTGCCCATCCCGATCCACCACGCCGCGGCGGCCGTCGTCGACGGGCGGCTCTTCGTCGTCGGTGGGTATACCGGCGGCCGCGTGCAATGGACGACGCTGGGGACGGTCTTCGAGTACAACGCCGGCCAGAACGCCTGGCGCGGTCGCGCGCAGATGCCAACGCCGCGCGGCGGGCTTGCCGTGGCCGCGGTCGGGGGCCGGCTGTACGCGCTGGGCGGCGCCGCCGACCGGGCCACGAACGCGCACGAGGTCTACGACGTCGCCGCCGACCGTTGGTCGAGCGCCAACCCGATGCCCACGGCGCGCGACCATCTCGCCGCCGTGGGCTTCGAGGGACGGGTGTGGGCGCTGGGCGGCCGGGAATCGTTTCTCGGCACGCAGTACGCCAACGTCGAGATCTATGACCCGGCGACGGATAGCTGGCAGACCGGCACGCCGCTGGCCAGCGCCCGCGGGGGACTGGCCGCCGCCACGCTGGGCGACAAGATCTTCGTGTTCGGCGGCGAGGCGCCGCTCCGCATCTGGAGTGCGACCGAGATGTACGACCGGACCATCAACACCTGGGTCGCCAAGGCGCCCATGCCGACCGCCCGTCACGGCATCGGCGCCGCCGTGGTGGACGGGCGGATCTACGTGCCGGGCGGCGCGCAGGAGCCGGGGTTCGCCGCGACCGACGTCAACGAGGTGTTCACGCCGTGAGCGCGCTGGCGGGGGCGCTGGCGCTCCTCCTGCTCGGCGCCGCCGCGGCGGCCGACGCCGCTCCGCTCGGCCACGCCGAGGCGTTGAGCGCGCTCGACGACCTGCGCGCCACGCCCGAGGTGCGCCGGCTGGGCGCCGCGTCCCTCGCCGAGAACGGCACCATGGACGACGTTCCCCGGCTGGCCCGCGCGCTGCGCGACCGCGATCCGCTCCTGCGCGCCCTCGCCGAGCAGGCGATGTGGCAGGTGTGGAGCCGGTCGGGCGACGACGAGACCGACCGGCAGCTCGCCATCGGCGTGGAAGCGATGAGCGAGCGGCGCGGCGACGCCGCCGTCGAGACGTTCACGCGGATCATCGAGCGCCGGCCCGACTTCGCCGAGGGCTGGAACAAGCGGGCCACGGTGTATTACCTGCTCGGTGAGTACCGGAAGTCGCTGGCCGACTGCGACGAGGTGATGAAGCGCAATCCCTACCACTTCGGGGCGCTGAGCGGCTATGGGATGATCTACCTCAAGCTCGGCGACCCCGCCCGCGCGCTCCCGTACTTCGAGCGGGCGCTGGCCGTGAATCCCAACCTGAGCCAGGTCGAGGAGAGCGTGGAGACGCTGCGGGAGTTGCTCATCCGCCGGCGCAAGGATGCCATCTAGCGAATGCCGATCCGCTGAGAAACCCGAACCCTTCACACGGAGGTGAATGTGATCGAAGCGTTGAGGAAGGTCTCGAGTCCGAGTGTGGCCAATGCGATTGAGACGTTCAAGGTCCGCCCCCGCAACCAGGGGCAGATGTCGTCGGAGATCCGCGCGTTGTTTCCCGAGATGGGTCCGCTCGTCGGGTACGCGGTGACCGCGGTGATCCGCGCCGAGCCCGAGCCGATCGAGGGCCATCGCGCGAGCACGTTCGCCTGGTGGGACTACGTG
>JBGPYK010000348.1:0-3803 GCA_041493245.1 Methylomirabilia bacterium
CGAGCCTCGCGCTCCAGATCCGCGACGAAGTCCAGCGCTACTTTCCGGGTGAGATTTTCGACACGGTCATTCCGAGGAACGTCCGGCTCACCGAGGCGCCGAGCCACGGGAAGCCGATCATGCACCACGACCTCAGGTCACCGGGCGCGATCGCGTACCTTGAACTCACGCGGGAGGTGCTCAGGCATGAATAAGCGCGGACTTGGCCGCGGTCTCGGTGCCCTGCTGTCGGCGACTCCCAGTGAGAGCGACTCGCTGGTCGACGCTGCCATCGATCAGATCGCGCCGAATCCCAACCAGCCAAGAAAGTCTTTTGAATCCGCTGGATTAGACGAATTGGCGGCCTCGATCAGGACGTCCGGTGTGATCCAACCGATCATCGTGCGACAGGACGGAGACGGCTATCAGCTCATCGCGGGTGAGCGCCGGTGGCGAGCAGCCCGCCAAGCCGGGCTCGAGCGGATCCCGGCAATCGTCCGGGAGGCGACCGACGCCGAGAGCCTCGAACTCGCGCTCGTGGAGAACCTCCTCCGCGAGGACCTGAACCCGATGGAAGAGGCCGAGGCGTACCGAAGCTTGCTCGCCCAGTTCGCCTGGACGCAGGAGCAGCTCGCCCAGCGCATCGGCCGGGACCGAACGTCCATCGCGAACGCGCTTCGGCTGCTCCGGCTACCGGAAGAGATTCAGGCCGACCTGCGCGCGGGACGGCTCACCATGGGGCACGCGCGGGCACTGCTCGCGCTGACGACGCTGGCTGAGCAGCTCAGGCTCCGGGACGAGATTCTGGCCCACGATTGGTCCGTACGGGTGACCGAGAGTTCTATCCGGGCCGCGGAGGGTGATCCCCCGCCCGGACGCACGCCGCGGCGGCGTCGGGGGCACTCGGCGGAGCTGGCGGCGCTCGAGCAATCGCTCCAGCGCGCGCTGATGACCCGGGTGGCGATCAGTGGCGACGAGCGCCGGGGGAAGATCGAGGTCACGTACGCAACCGCCGATGAGCTGGAGCGCCTCGCCGAGTTGCTGGGCGTGGGCCGCTAGGCGCGTCCGGCGTCACGCGCGCGGTAAGATGGCGGCCATGGAGCGCATCGTCGTGGCAATGAGCGGGGGTGTGGATTCTTCCGTCGCCGCGGCGTTGCTCGTGGAGCGCGGCTACGACGTCGTTGGCGTCACGCTGCGGGTCTCGCCCTGGCGCGAGCCGGGCGATCCAGTGAAGCGGTTCGGGAGCTGCTGCTCCAGCGAGTCCGCGGACGACGCGCGTCACGTGGCCCGAGCCCTCGGCATCCCGCACTACCTGCTCAACAGCGAGGCGGAGTTCGCGCGTGCGGTGATCGACCCGTTCGTTGCGGCCTATGGCGCCGGCACGACGCCGGTTCCCTGTCTCGCGTGCAATCGGGATCTAAAGTTCGGGTCCCTTCTCGTGCGTGCCCGGGCCTGGGAGGCCACCGCCGTCGCGACGGGCCACTACGTCCGCGTGACGCGCGACGAGACGACGGGGCAGCATCTCCTGTGGCGCGCGCGTGATCGGCAGAAGGACCAGTCGTACTTCCTGTGGCCGCTGACGCAGGAGCAGCTCGCCAGCGCACGGTTTCCGGTCGGTGACCTCGCGAAGGCGGAGGTACGTGAGCACGCGCGCCGGCTCGGTCTGGTGACCGCCGACAAGCCGGAGAGCCAGGAGATCTGCTTCATCCCCGACGACGACTACCGCGGCTTCTTGCGGCGGCGCGACCCCGGCAGCTTCCGGCCGGGGCCGATCGTCGACACACGCGGCACCCGTCTCGGCACCCACGTCGGGCTGCCCGCGTACACGGTCGGCCAGCGGAAGGGACTCGGTCTCTCGACCGGCCGCGCCTTCCACGTCGTCAGCCTCGATCCCGAGACCAACACGCTGACGGTGGGGGAGCCGGCGGAACTCGGGCGCGCCCGTCTCATCGCCCGCGACGTGAACTTCATTGCCTGCGAGCCGCCCGCCGAGCCGCTGCGCGTCGACGCCCGGATTCGTCACAACCACACGCCCGCGCCCGCCACCGTTCGAGCGCTCCCTGACGGCAGAGCCGCGGTCGTGTTCGACACTCCCCAGAGGGCGGTGACGCCAGGCCAGTCGATCGTCTGGTACCGGGGCGATTGCGTCGTCGGGGGAGGCGTCATTTCGCGCTGAGACGGTTGACCGCCACCGCCATCGCGTGATAGTTTTCACAAACACTGTTCCGGCTCGAGAGCGGTAGGCACCGGGAGATCTCCTCATGGATCACGAGAAACGTCATTGGTTCGCCGCAGTCATGGCCGCCGTGTTGCTCGTCGGCGGCCCGGCGCTCGTCTGGGCCGCCGACGAGCACGGGGGCGGCGGGTTCATCAACGTCGACAAGTCGCTGATCATCCAGGTGATCAACTTCGCCATCCTGCTTTTCCTGTTGCACCGCCTCCTCTACAAGCCGCTGCTCGCCAAGATGGAGGAGCGGTCGGGAGCGATCAAGAAATCGCTCGACGAGGCGCAGGCCGCGCGCACCGAGGCAACGCGCCAGCAGGAGGAAAACACGGTGCGGCTGAAGACGGCGTACGCCGAGGCCGCGGCCATTCGCGAGCAGGCACTCAAGGAAGCCGCCGAGGAGCAGAAGCGGCTCGTCGACGCCGCCCGGGCGGAGTCGCAGCGGATGATCGAGTCGGCGAAAGCCCAGCTGGACGCCGACGTCCGCAAGGCGCGCGAAGAGCTGCGGCGTGAGGTGGGCGCCCTCGCGGTGGGCGTCGCCGAGAAGCTGATCCGTAAGAGCCTCCGCGACGAGGACCACCGCCGCGTCGTCGACGACGCCATCGCCCACATCGAGCGCCGATGAAGGCGCCTCGAGCCGCCGTCAAGCCCTACGCTCGCGCCCTGCACGACCTTGCGAAGGAGCGCCAGCAGACCGAGACCGTCGGGCGCGACCTCGACGCGATGGTCGACGCCGTCGCTCGCGAGACCGAGCTGCGCGATTTCTTCGGCCGGCCCTGGGTCTCGACGGCCGCCAAGCGCGCCGCGGGCGTGGAGATCGCGACGCGGCTCGAGCTGTCGCCGCTCGTCCGCGACTTTGTTGGACTCGTCGCCCGGCAGGGACGCGCGCAGCACCTCGACGCCATCGCCGAGTCCTATCGCGACATGGTCGACGAAGACCTCGGGCGCGTCCGCGCGCGCGTGCGGACGGCGATACCACTGACTGAACCGGAGCGCGAGGCCCTCCGCACGCGGCTGGGGCGGGTGATGGGCGGCAAGCAGATCCTCGTGGAGGAAGGGGTGGACCCGAGCCTCCTCGGCGGCTTCGTCGTCGAGATCGGCAGCTACATCGTGGACGGCAGCCTGGACGGGCAGCTCGCCCGGATCGAAGAACGCTTCGCGAGAGGATGACGAGAAACCGATGATCAACGCCGGAGAGATCAGCGAAATCATCAAGCGCCAGCTCGCGGGATACGAGACGGAGGTCGACCTCCAGGAGGTCGGCCGCGTCATCGAGGTCGGCGACGGCATCGCGCGCATCTACGGGCTCGACAAGGCCATGGCCGGGGAGCTGCTGTCGTTCCCGCACGACGTCGTGGGCATGGTGCTCAACCTCGAGCAGGACCAAGTCGGTGCCGTCATCCTCGGCGACTTCACCGCGATCAAAGAGGGCGACGTCGTCAAGCGCACGGCGCGCATTGCTCAGGTCCCGGTGGGAGAGGCGCTCACGGGCCGCGTCGTCAACGCCCTCGGCCTGCCCGTTGACGGCAAGGGCCCCATCGCGACGACGGAGTTCCGGCCCATCGAGCGGTACGCGCCAGGCGTCGTCGACCGCCGCTCC
>JBGPYK010000094.1:0-7548 GCA_041493245.1 Methylomirabilia bacterium
ATCAACGTCGTGTTCCTGCTCGACCACTCCGACAGCGTGAGTCTGGCCGCGCGCGAACGGGCCTACCGCTTCGCCGCGGAGGCCGTGAAGCACGAGAAGAGTTCGGATCGCCACAGCCTCATCGTCTTCGGCGAGGAAGCGGTCGTCGACCAACCCCTCGCCGGCAAGAGCGCGCTCGAGCGGCCGAAGGCGCACGTGGCGGCCCGCGGCACGAACCTCTTCCAGGCGATCCAGCTCGCGCTCGCGACCCTGCCCCCGGGTCAGGCCAACCGGATCGTGCTCCTCACGGACGGCCGGCAGACGACGGGCAGCGGCGTAGCGGCGGCGCAGGCTGCCAAGGACAGCGGGGCCGACCTGTTCTACGTGGCCGCACCACTTACCTTCTCGCAGGAAGTCGTCGCCGAGTCGATGGTGCTGCCCCAGGAGGTGAAGTTCGGCGAGCCGTTCCAGGCCAAGGTAGTGGCGTGGAGCCTCAAGGATACGGAAGGCCGGCTCTCGCTGTTCCGGAACGGCGAGTTCCTCGGCGCGCAGGTCGTCCGCCTCAACGCGGGTAAGAACGTCTTCAGCTACCGGCAGTCGCTGGAGGCGACCGGCATCCACGTGTACCAGGCGGCGCTCGAGGTCGAAGGCGATACTATCGAGGACAACAACCGCGCGGTGGGAACCGTCGTCGTGCGGGGCAAACCCCAGGTCCTGCTCGCCGACAAGGACCGGAGCCACGCGCAGTCGCTCGCGGGGGCGTTGCGCGCGCAGAACATCGACGTGTCCGTGATGGACCCGGCGCAGATCCCCAAGGACGCCGCCGGCCTGCAGAAGTACGACGGCCTCATCCTCTCCAACGTGTCTTCGCTGAAGCTGACGAAGACCCAGATGGAGCAGATCCGGGACTACGTCCGCGATTCCGGCGGCGGCCTCATCATGGTGGGCGGCGAGGAGAGCTTTGGCCTCGGCGGGTACTACCGGACGGCGATCGAGGAGGCGCTGCCCGTGACCATGGAGGTCAAGCAGAAGGTGGAGATCCCGAGCCTCGCCGTCGTGCTCTCCATCGACCGCTCGGGTTCGATGGCGATGTCGACGGACGAGAAGGTGACCAAGCTTGACCTGGCCAAGGAAGCGGCCCACTTGGTGGTGGATCTGCTCGACGAGCGCAACGAGGTCGGGGTGATGAGTTGGGACACCGAGTTCCTCTGGGACGTGCCGATCCGCCAGGCCAAGGACAAGGCGGCGATCCACCACGCCATCGCCACCATCAAGGCCGGCGGCGGCACCGACGGCTACCCGGCGCTCAAGGAGTCGTACGCCGTGCTCTTCGACCGCCCGGCGCTGCTCAAGCACGTCATCTTCCTCTCGGACGGCCAGATGACGCGCGGCGACTTCGCGGGGTTGCTGCGGCGCATGGCGAAGGACAAGATCACGGTGTCGACGGTGGCCATCGGCAAGGACGCCGACCTCCAGCTCATGGTGGACGTGGCGAAGTGGGGGCGGGGACGCTTCTACTACACGGAGGACTCCCAGACCATCCCGCGGATTTTCACCCTGGAGACCCAGCTCGCCTCCAAGGCCTCGCTGGTGGAGCAGCCCTTCAAACCCCAGCTCACCTCCGCCAGCCACGACGCGATGCAGGACATCGACTGGAAGGCGGTCCCGCCGCTCGGCGGCTACGTGGCCACGACGCTCAAGAGCACCGCCGACCTCGTGCTGATGAGCCACCAGGAGGATCCCGTGCTCGCCACGTGGCGTTACGGCCTCGGCCGGTCGGCGGCGTTCACCTCCGACGCCAAGGCGAAGTGGGGCGTGCTCTGGCTGCGCTGGCGGGACTTCAATAAGTTCTGGGCCCAGCTCACACGCTGGACGCTGCGCAGCGGCTCGCGCAGCGACACGGTGGCCAGGGTGGAGCGGCACGACAATATGGGCGAGGTCGTCGTCGACGCCATCGACAGCAAGGGGGAGTTCATCAACTTCCTCGACTCGCAGGTGGGCGTGGTGGCACCGAACCGCGACCGGACCGTCATCGACCTCGAGCAGGTCGCGCCCGGACGCTACCGCGGCCGCTTTGCGGCGCCGCAGGAGGGCGTGTACCTGGTCGGCATGGCCCAGCGCCGCAACGAGCGGGTCGTCGGCTCGCAGCTCGCGGGACTGGTGGTACCGTACGCTGAGGAGTTGCGTGACCTCGGCGTGGATGAGACGGCGCTCCGCGAGATATCGGAGCTGACGGGAGGCGGACCGCTCAACGATCCGCGCGAGGCGTTTCTCAGAGCGCGCCGCCAGTCGCGTATCGCCGTCGACATCTGGACCTGGATGGTCGGGCTGGTGGCTGTGCTGATGGTTCCCGAGATCGCGCTGCGCCGTGTCGGGCCGGCCGCGTTCGCCTGGATCGGCGCTCTCGGCCGACGGCGCCGCACCGGCGGAGAACGAAACGTCCGGGATGACGCAGGGAGGGACGCGACCCATGCGTGATTGCGAACGACGCTCGAGGCTGATGCCGTGGCTCATGGCCGCGCTGCTGACCCTCACCCTTGCCGCGCCCGCGGGTGCGGCCATCAAGCCGCGGCTCATCGTCGTGCTGCCCTTCGACACGACGTCCCTGCCCGCCGAGGAACGCTGGATGGGCGAGGGGGTGGCCCAGATCGTCGGCCTGGGACTCGCGCAGCACGCGGCGTTCAACCAGGTCGATCCTCCGCGTCTGCGCGCTTTCGGGCACCCGGAGGCGTGGAGCGAGCCTGCCGTGGTCCAGGCCGCGCGCAGCATCAAGGCGGACGCCGCGGTCTTCGGGGACATCACGCGGACGGGCGCGGAGCTGGTCATCCGGCCCCGGCTGATCGAGGTCAAGGGCGCCGGAGGCGAGTCGCTCGCCCTCGAGCCGGTGACGGTCACCGACGGCGACTTCTTGGGACGCATCGCCGTCCTCCCCGTCGCCTACGCCCGCACGTTGAAGGTCGCGCTCACGGACGCCGAGGTGACGCGGATGGAAAAGGCGGCGCGGCCCACGAGGTCGCTCCGGGCGTTCGAGCAGTTCTCGCGGGCGCAGAACGTCGCCCGACGCGGAGGACAGGAGGCTAACGAGAGCGCGGCCGACCTGCTCGCCCGCGCCATCGAGAGCGACTCGAGCTTCGTGATCGCCCAATACACGCTCGGGACGGTCCATCAGGCCCTCGGCAACCGATGGAAGGCCGCGGCCCAGTTCCGCGCGTCGACGCAGCTCGACCCGACGTACCCCGAACCCTACAAGGCGCTCGGCGATCTGTTCCTGGCTCAACCGCGCCGCCTGTTCGACCAGGCCATCGAGGCCTACGGCAAGGCGATCGAGCTGCGGCCGTTCCTGGCCGACGCGCACGTGGGTCTCGGCGACGCGAAGGCCGCCAAGGGTGACACCGACGGCGCGATCGTCGCGTACCAGAAGGCGCTGGGCATCAACCCCGTCAACCCGCGGGTGCACATGAGCCTCGGGAAGATCTATTACTCGGAAAAGGGCCTCTACTACGAGGCGGTCACCGCGTACAAGAAGGCCATCGACTTCGATCCCGCCTCGGTCGAGGCGCGGATGGGCCTGGGCGAGGTCTACGAGGACAAGGGCCTCTACAAGGAAGCGATCGAGGAGTATCGGCGGGTGATCGATCTGGACGCCAAGCACACCGGCGCCATGTACAACCTGGCGATCGTGTACGAAAAGGTCGACCCCCGGGAGGCGCTGGCGCAGTGGGAGCGGTACATCACCATTGCCTCGCAGCTCCCGTCGGAGAAGGACTGGGTGGACGTCGCCCGCCAGCATCTCCGGAAGCTGAAAAGCCAGATCAAGGAATAGCGGGGAGCCTCGCCTGGACGAGTTGAGAAAGGATCCTACGCGGGGGCAGTGGGTACTCGTCCGCCCGAAGGCCCGGCCCGCGCCCGAGGGCGATTGCCCATTCTGCCCGGGCGCCGAGGCCGCGACGCCCGAGATCGCTGCGTATCGCAAGGAGGGCTCGGCGCCGAACACTCCCGGGTGGACCGTCCGGGTCGTCCCCGAGCAGGACCCCTACTTTCGCATCGAGTGGGAGTTGGTGCGCGAGGGCGTGGGGATGTTCGACATGATCACGCCCCGCGGCGCCAGCGAGGTGATCATCGAGTCGCCGCGGCACGAGGATTCGCTGGCGACGATGGACCCCGAGCAGATCGAGGCCGTGCTCTGGATGTACCGTGACCGCCTGCTCGACCTGAAGCGCGACGGGCAGATCCGGGACATCCTCGTCTCTCGCCATCACCGCAAGCCCGGCGTCGAGCCCCACCACCCATACTCGCGGGTGACGGCCATCCCGGTCGTATTCGACGAGACGCGCCGGGAGCTGCGCGAGGCGCGGGAGTACTACCAGTACAAGCGGCGCTGCCTGTACTGCGACATGCTCCGCCAGGAGGTGGCGGCCGAGGTGCGGATCGCGCGGCTGACGCCGTCGTTCGTCGCCCTCGTACCCTACGCGGCCCGAGGGCCGCTCGAGACATGGATCCTCCCGCGCCGCCACGCCTGCTCCTTCGAGGAGTCTCTGACCTCGGAGACGGCTCCCGACTTGGCTCGCCTGCTCTCCGACTACTTCCGGATCCTCGCCCTCCGGTTCGGCGACCCCGGTTACGAGCTGATGCTCCACACCGCCCCCAACCTGCGCTCGCGGATCCTCCAGGGGGACTGGGCGACGATCCGAGACGACTACCACTGGCACCTGGAGATCGTAGGCCAGCCCGAGCGGGCCAACCGGGTGGGCGGGATCCTGATCACGGAGAAGCCGCCCGAGCAGGCTGCGGCAGAGCTGCGGGACGCCTGGGAGACCATCCGGGCGGGCTGACCGGCCGGCCGGGTTTCCTCGACGATCGCTTGACCTTTGTGAGCGCCCGTGTCAGAATACGACCAATTCAGTCGCCGATCGTTTCGGTCGCCGATGTGGAGTGGAAGTGAGCGAGAAGAAGGCGAGGCTATGCTGAGATTTACGAAACGGGCAGACTACGGGCTCATGGCGATCCACTACATCGCCATCCATGAGGAGACCGGAGCCGTGAGCGCCAAGCGGATCGCGGAGGAGTTCGCGATGCCGCCCGAGCTGCTGGCGAAGATCCTCCAGCAACTGGCCCGGCAACGGCTCATCGTGAGCCAGAACGGCCCGAAGGGCGGGTACGTCCTGGCGTGCCGCCCGCTGGAGATCACGGTAGGGCAGGTGGTGAGAGCGCTCGAGGGCCCGATCAACATCGTCGAATGCCTCGAGGAGGACAGCACCTGCCCGCAGATGGCCCGCTGCAACCTGCGCCGCCCGGTCCAGAAGATCCAGGCGGCCATCAGCCAGATGCTGGACACGATGAGTCTCGCCGAGCTGGTGGGCAATGACGTCCCCGAACTGATGGCGATCAGGGCGTGACCGCAGCCTACGACAGAGGCAAGGAGAGCGAGCCGATGGCCCTGAAGTTTCCGATCTTCATGGATTCCCAGTCGACGACCCCGGCGGACCCTCGGGTCGTGGAGGCGATGCTGCCGTACTTCACGGAGAAGTTCGGCCATCCCGCCAGCCGCAACCACCCGTTCGGATGGGAGGCAGAGGCGGCGGTGGACCTCGCCCGGGAGCGGATCGGCAAGCTCGTCGGCGCCCGGGACCCCAAGGAGATCGTCTTCACGTCGGGCGGCACGGAGGCGATCAACCTCGCCCTCAAGGGCGCGGCGGAGATGTACCGCGAGAAGGGGACGCACATCGTCACCACGGCCATCGAGCAGCGGGCGACGCTCGACACGTGCAAGCGCTTGGAGCGCCAGGGCTTCACGGTCACCTACGTCCCCGTGCGGCCAGACGGCCTCGTGGACCCGGATGAAATCCGGAAGGCGCTGACGGAAAGGACGATCCTCATCTCCGTGATGTTCGCCAACAACGAGATCGGCACGATCCAGGACATGGCGGCGATCGGCAAGCTCGCCAAGGACAAGGCGATCCTTTTCCACGCAGACGCCACCCAGGCGGTGGGCAAGATCCCCCTGAACGTGGAGGCGATGGGGATCGACCTCCTGTCCTGCACGGCGCACCTGATCTACGGGCCCAAAGGCGTGGGCGCGCTCTATGTGCGGCGCAAGGGCCCGCGGGTGCGGCTGGTGCCGATGATCGACGGGGGCGGCCACGAGCGCGGGATGCGGTCGGGGACCTTGCCGGTGCCGCTGATCGTCGGTTTCGGCACGGCGGCGGCGATCTGCGCCGAGGTGATGCCGGAGGAGAGCGGGCGCCTGGCGAGGCTCCGCGACAAGCTTCAAGACCAGATCCTCTCGAACGTCGAGGAGGCCTATCTCAACGGCCATCCCGAGCGACGGCTGCCCCACAACCTGAACATCTCGTTCGCCTACGTCGAGGGCGAGTCGGTGCTGATGGGCGTCAACAAGGAGACGGCTCTCAGCTCGGGCTCGGCGTGCACGTCGTCGACGCTGGAGCCCTCGTATGTCATCGCCGCGCTGGGGGCGAGCACCGAGCTGGCCCACTCCTCGATCCGGTTCAGCCTGCAGCGCTTCAACACCGAGGACGAGATCGACTTCGTCGCCCGGCGGACGATCGAGGTCATCAAGCGACTGAGGGACATGTCGCCGCTCTACGAGTTGGCGAAGGAAGGCGTTGATATCAAGTCCATCCAGTGGAAGGCTGAGTAAAGGGGGAGACGATGGCCTACAGCGACAAGGTAGTCGACCACTACACCAACCCGCGCAACGTCGGGTCCTTCCCCAAGGACCTGCCGGGGGTGGGGACGGGGCTCGTGGGGGCGCCGGAGTGCGGCGACGTCATGAAGCTCCAGATCAAGGTGAACCTCGAGACCGGCGTCATCGAGGACGCGAGGTTCAAGACCTTCGGCTGCGGGAGCGCGATCGCCTCGTCGAGCCTCGCCACCGAGTGGCTGAAGGGGAAGACGGTCGGCGAAGCGGCGAAGATCAAGAACACGGACATCGTCAACGAGCTGAAGCTGCCGCCCGTCAAGATCCACTGCTCCGTGCTAGCCGAGGACGCGATCAAGGCGGCCCTGGCCGACTACAAAGACAAGCACACCGCGGCGACGGCGTCGGCGGCGACATAGGGGGCGAGAGGGTCATCATGGCGCTGGCACTGTCAGAGAACGCGGTCAAGCAGGTGAGGGAGCTGAAGCAGGCCCAGAGCCTGCCCGAAAATGTCTTTCTCCGCATGGGCGTGAAGGGCGGCGGGTGCTCCGGTATGTCGTACTCCTTGGAGTTCGACACCGAGATGGGCCCGCACGACAAAGAATTCGAGATCGACGGCATCAAGATCGTCTGCGACAAGAAGAGCTACATCTACCTGACCGGCACGACGCTCGACTACGTGCAGCAGGGTCTGACGGGCGGCTTCACGTTCGTCAACCCCAACGCCAAGTCGAGCTGTGGCTGCGGCACGTCGTTCTCGGCGTAGCCGGGGTTCGGAGCGATCGAGAACGGGCCCGGCGGGGGCCCGTTCTTCATTTATAGGAGCCGTGAGAACGGAGCGGACGGTGGGTGGCCTGAGAACGGAGCGAACGGTGGGAGCCGTGAGAACGGAGCGGACGGTGGGTGGCCTG
>JBGPYK010000616.1:0-2067 GCA_041493245.1 Methylomirabilia bacterium
AGCGCGGCGAACTTGTTGGGTGCGGAAACGAACGGCAGCCCGGTCAGCTCCGCGATCTTCTGGGCGGCCAGCTCGCCGAAGCGCGGGGGCGCGTTGAGCCCGGTCCCCACCGCGGTGCCGCCCAGCGCCAACTCGTAGAGGCCGGGCAGCACGCCGCGGATCCGCTGCAGATTGTCGTCGAGCTGGGCGACCCAGCCCGAGAATTCCTGCCCGAGCGTCATCGGCACGGCGTCCATCAGGTGCGTGCGGCCGATCTTGATGACGTCGCCGAACTCCTCGGCCTTGCCCGCGAGCGCGTCGCGCAGCCGGCGGACGGCGGGGAGGAGCGCCCGCTCGAGCTGCTCCACGGCCGCCACGTGCATCGCGGTGGGGAAGGTGTCGTTCGAAGACTGCGACATGTTGACGTGGTCGTTGGGGTGGATCGGCTCCTTGCGACCGGGCGTACCGCCCGCCAGCTCGGCGGCGCGGTTGGCGATGACCTCGTTGACGTTCATGTTCGTCTGGGTGCCACTGCCCGTTTGCCAGACGCGCAAGGGGAAGTGCTCGTCGAGCGTCCCCGCGATGATCTCCTCCGCCGCCTGGACGATGAGCCGCGCCTTGTCCTCCGGCAGCCCGCCCAGCTCCCGGTTCACGAGCGCCGCCGCCTTCTTGAGCACGCCAAAGGCGTGGATCAGCGCCGGCGGCATCAGGTCCTCGCCGATGGCGAAGTGGTGGAGCGAGCGCTGCGTCTGGGCGCCCCAGTAGCGATCGGCGGGGACCTCGATGGGCCCGTGGCTGTCCGATTCGGTGCGCGTCCGCGTCTCCACACTCGTAGTATAGTCGTCGCAGCATGGCGGGCGGGATCCTCGACGGCCTGAACGACCGGCAGCGCGAGGCCGTCGCCCACGATACCGGCCCCCTCCTCATCGTCGCCGGCGCCGGTACCGGCAAGACGACGGTCATCACCCGACGCATCGCCCATCTGATCGCCCAGCGCAAGGCCCGCCCCGAGGAGATCCTCGCGCTGACCTTCACCGACAAGGCCGCGGCCGAGATGGAGGAGCGCGTCGACCAGCTCGTGCCCTACGGGTACGCCGATGTCGACATCGCGACCTTCCACGCCTTCGGCGACCGGCTCCTGCGCGAGCACTCGCTCGAGGTCGGGCTGACGCCCGACTTCCGCGTGCTGAGCCGTGCCGAGCAGGTCATCTTCTTCCGCGACCGGCTCTTCGAGTTCCCCCTCGAGCGCTACCGCCCGCTGGGCGATCCCACGCGGCACCTGCAGGCACTCATCACGCTCATCAGCCGCTGCAAGGACGAGGACATCTCGCCCGAGGAGTATCGGGCGTGTGCCGAGCGTCTGCGGGCGCTGGCGGCGGCGTCGCCCGAGGACCCGGAGCCGGCCGACCGCGCGGCGCAGCAGCTTGAGTTGGCCGCGGCGTACGCGAAGTACCAGGAGCTGATGGCGCGCGAGGGTGCCGTCGACTTCGGCGATCAGATCGTCTACGGCCTGCGGCTGCTGCGCGGCCGTCCCCACGTGCTCAGCGCCTACCAGCGCCGCTACCGCTACATCCTCGTCGACGAGTTCCAGGACACGAACCACGCCCAGTTCGAGCTGGTCAAGCTGTTGGCCGCGCGCCACGCGAATCTCGCGGTCGTGGCCGATGACGACCAGGCAATCTATCGGTGGCGTGGCGCCGCCATCTCGAACGTGCTCGGCTTCCTCGAGCGCTATCCCGAGGCGCGACAGATCGTCCTCACCGAGAACTACCGGTCGCCCCAGGCGATCCTCGACGCCGCCTACCGCCTGATCGTCCACAACAACCCCGACCGCCTCGAGGTGAAGAGCGGGATCGACAAGCACCTCGTGGCCGTGAAGGCGGCGCCGGGCCGCGAACCCACGCACCTGCACTACGAGACGGCGAGCCAGGAGGCGGACGCGGTCGCGCAGATGATCCGCGACCGCGTCGAGCAGGGGACGTGGCGCTACTCGGACGTCGCCATTCTCGTCCGGTCGAACAACGACGCCGACCAGTTCCTGCGCTCGCTCAACTTGCGCGGTGTGCCGTGGACGTTCTCGGGGAACGC
>JBGPYK010000354.1:0-3749 GCA_041493245.1 Methylomirabilia bacterium
GAGGCGCTCGGGCAGGAGTACCGCATCGGCACGAACTACTTCAAGCTCCACGCCTGCTGCCGCATCAACCACTACGCTCTCGACGCCGTCCAGGCGATCACGGGCGCTCATCGCTTTGCCGCTGACGAAGTCGAGCGGGTGACCGTCACCTCCATTCCTTTCGGCGAGCGGATGGCCGAGGCCGCGCCGCCCGCGATGCTCGCCGCGAAGTTTTCCATCCCCTACGCGGTGGCGGCGTCGGTCGTGCTCGGGCGCACCGATCTCGTCGCGTTCGACGAGGCGACGATCGCCGACCCCCGCATCCGCGCGCTGGCCGCTCGTGTGGAGGTGCGCTCCGATCCCGCCATGAATCCCCGTCGCCCCGACGACTACCCGACGGCGGTCGTCACGGTCACGCTGAGGGACGGCCGGAGCTTCACGCAGGCGACGACGGTGGCCCGCGGTGACGCGGCCGCACCCGTCGAGCGCGCGGAGGTGGTGGCGAAGTTCGAGGCCCTCGCGGCCCCGGTCCTCGGCGCGGCGCGCGCCCGGACGGTGATCGAGGCGGTCGACCGCGTCGACGAGCTGAAGGACGTCCGGGAGCTGACGGGACTGTTCTAAATGGGGGGCCCCGACATGGCCCCCCATACCCCCCAACGCTCGGACCGCCCCGGCGAAGCCGGGGCGGTCCTCGATACTCTGGCAGTCTCCGACTCAGCGCTGGCCCATCCGCTTGACCGAGCGGTGGTACTGGCGACCGCACCGGCGGCAACGACGCCAACCCCGTACGGCGCGCGGTGTGGGGGTCCCGCAATGGGGGCAGCGCTGGTACTTGCGCGAGATCAGGAAGTAGCTGACGACGGCGACCAGGATCACGCCGACGAGCACGAGGGTCCGGAGGGACGGGAGCGTCACGTCGAAGCATCATACGTCAGACCTGACGTGTTCGAGGGCGTGGTCCTTCGATGGAGTTTCGCGCGGACTTCTGCTATGGTCCGGGAACTTTACGCACGCGCGTTTATCCACAGGAGGAAGTCATGAGCGATCACGCGAGCGATCCGAAGCGTCCCGTCAGCGTCGACCGTCGGACTTTCCTCGCGAGGGTAGGCGCCGCCGGTGCGTGCGCGGTCGTGGCTTCCCGGTTGCCCGCGCCTGACCCAGCGTCCGCACAGGACGCCACCGTCAAGCCTGATCCCGCCGCCCGGCGGGGCGGCACGCTGCGGTACGGCATCCTCAGCGCGCCCGTGCACTTTGACCTGCACCAGTCGGGGACCGTCGCCAACATCGGCGCCCAGGCCGCCATGTACGACTGCCTGATCCGGCGCGACCCCCGGGACGGCCAGACGATCGTTCCCGATCTCGCCCAGCGCTGGGAAGTCGCGCCGGATGGGAAGAAGTACACCTTCCATCTGCGGCGGGGCGTGAAGTTCCATGACGGCGCTGACTTCACGGCGGAGGACGTCAAGGCGACCTACGACCGGATCGCCTCGCCTCCCAAGGGTGTGGTCATCCCCCGGTCACCGCTGTTCTCGGCGGTGAGCGACATCGTCGTCCTGGATCCCCACCGTATCGAGTTCCGGCTCAAGGAGGCGCGGCCGCGCGCCTTCATGCTCGGCGCCTTCGCGAGCGGCTGGAACGTCATCGTCCGCAAGAAGACCCTCGACGACAATGGCGGCAATCTCCGGCAGGTGATGGCCTTTCCCGGCACCGGGCCCTTCCGTCACGTTTCGCGGAGGGACAAGGAAGTCTGGATCATGGAGCGGAACCCCAATTACTGGAACAAGGGGCTGCCGTACGTCGACAAGCTCGAGGTCTACCACCTGCCGCCGTTCTCGCCGGAGCTCGGCTCGGCGTTCCTGACCGGCAAGATCGACTACGCGCGGCTGCTCGACCCGGTGAGCTGGCGCAAGGCCAAGGAGACGCCGGGCGTGACTGCGGCCGAGTTCAACCAGAGCGTCATCCAGGCGGTGTTCATGAACAACAAGAAGCCGCCGCTCGGCGACGCGCGCGTGCGCCGGGCGATGCACCTCGCGCTCGACCGCGAGGCCCTGGTGGACGTCGTCAAGGACGTGGCGCCCATGAGCGTTGGCGGCTTCGTGTATCCGTTCCACGAGCTGTCCACGCCGCACGCGGAGCTGGTCAAGCGTCTCGGCTACCAGAAGGACTCGAAACCGGCCGTCCAGGAGGCGAGGCGGCTCATGGCCGAGGCCGGGCACGCGGGTGGCCTCAAGAACCTGACGTTCCTCGTCCGCGACATCGCCACCTTCAAGCTGTGGGCGGTCGCCATCCAGGCCATGCTCAAGGAGACCCTCAACATCGAGATGACGCTCCGCACCGTGCAGACCTCGCAGTGGTTCGAGGAGGCGACGGCCGGCAACTTCGACCTCGGGATCAGCGCGATCGTCTCCACGCTCATGGACCCGTCGGACTACTTCAGCGCCTGGTACGGCAAGGACGGCCCGCAGAACTACTCGAACTGGACCAACCCGGCCTTCCACGACCTCGCGCGCCAGATCGAGCGTGAAGTCGACGACGGCCGGCGCAAGACCTTGGTCCGCCAAGCGGAGGCGATTCTGGAGATGGATCCGCCGCTCCTGCCCGTCTCCTACGAGAAGATCTACGACGCCTGGCACAGCCGCGTGCACGGTCAGAACCCGTCCAAGTTCTTCGGCATCTACGATGTCGTGCGCTGGGACACGGTCTGGATGGCGAGCTAGCAGGCTGCTGAAAAAAGCCCATCTGCTTCGTTGGCGCCCTTGGCCGCACGCTCAACGTACAGGGAGTACGCCTCGCGTGCGCCCGGCGGTCGCCGCCTCGCATCTGGACCTTTTTGAGCAGCCTGCGGGTTTTCCGCATCCTGTTAGGAGACTCGGGAGGGGGGCCTCGCCCCCCTCCCGACGGTAGGACGCCGTGCGAAAGTATTTGCTCCGCCGCGTGGTCTTCGGAGTCTCCACTCTCGTCGGGGTCTCCCTGATCATCTTCGCCGTCATGCGGATCCTGCCCGGCGATCCGCTCGTCGCCATGTTCGGGCTGGAAGGCTTTACGAAGATCGCCCCCGCCGATCGCGCCCGGATCATGGAGGACCTCGGGCTGAGCGACCCGCTGCCCGTGCAGTACCTGCGCTGGATGCGCGACATCGCGACCGGCAGCTTCGGTAAGTCGTTCTTCCGTGGCGACAAGGTCTCGGAGCTGATCCTGCACCGGGGGCCGCTCAGCGCGGAGATCGGTCTCCTGGCGGTGATCATCTCGTGGCTGGTCGGCCTCCCCATCGGCATCGTCAGCGCCTTCCGCCCGAACAGTCTGCCCGACAACGTCGCCCGCTCCCTCTCCATCCTGTTCCTGGCCATCCCGGGCTTTTGGCTGGGGATGCTGATCGTCCTCGCCACCCTGTTCTGGTTCAATTACAAGGCCCCGCTCGTGGTCGTGCACCTGTGGCAGGACCCGTGGGCGAACCTCCAACTCGTCATCGGACCCGCCGTCGTGCTGGGCCTGGGGCAGGGGGCCTACATCGCCCGCATGTCGCGCTCGTGCCTGCTCGAGGTCATCAGCGAGGACTACGTCCGCACGGCGCGCGCCAAGGGCCTGAAGGAGGCCTGGGTGGTCATGCGCCACGCGCTGCCGAACGCGCTCCTCCCCGTCGTCACGCTGTCCGGGATCCTGATGGGGTTCGTGCTCGGCGGATCGGTCGCGGTCGAGCAGGCGTTCGGCGTGCCCGGACTCGGCCGCGCGCTCGTGGTGGCGGTGATCGAGCGCGACACCATCGTCGTGCA